>JBBRUO010000010.1:0-25667 GCA_038247725.1 Gemmatales bacterium | reverse complement strand
GCCACCGGGGTACTTGGTAAACACCATGTGCGGTTGTGGTAATTTTTTGGGCCGGCCGCGCCCCCCGCGCCGCCCTACCCACTCCGGCTCGGCGGGACCATCGCCAATCCGGCTCGGCGGGAGCCTCGCCAATCCGGCTCGGCGGGAGCCTCGCCCTCCCAAGAAACGATCAGTCCACGCGGCGCACCGGGAGGCGAACTGATCCGAAAAAAACCGAAAAGAGGTCCGGCCGCGCCGCCGGGGGAGCCACCCCATTGGGGCGTCGGGGCGGGGGGTGCCTAGAATGCGATTGACGCCGGCGGAGCCGCCGGCGGACAATACGGCACCGGCGGGGCGCTCCCCGTCGGTGGGCGCGACGGCGGCATCGGGGCCGCGCCGCGCCGCCCGGCCCCGCTGCCCGGCCGGTCCAGCAACACGAAGGATGGATCACATGCGACCGTCGATACTCGGGATGGCGCTCGTCGCCGCCCTCGCCCCGTTGGCCCGCGCGGCTGACGAGCCGAAAGTCGCCCCGCCCCAGGGGCCGTACGTCGTCGTCGTCGGCGTCGGCGAGACCATCGACCCGGCCATCAAGCCCCGCCCCACCGCCGAGCCGGACGCCAAGGCGCTGTTCGCCCTGCTGACCGACACGAAGTACTTCGACGTGAAGCCGGAGCGGGCGAAACTGTTGACCGGGAAGGCGGCCACGCACGACGCCATCATCAAGGCCGTCACCGACGCGGTGGCCGAGTCCGGGAACGAGGACACCGTCGTCCTCGCCTACTTCGGCCGGGGGGCCTCGGCCGGCGACGCCACCTGCTTCTTCGCCGCCGACAGCACGTTCAAGGACCGGAACAAGACCGCCGTCCTCGGCACCGACCTGCAAGTCGCCCTGAAGGGGGCGAAGGAGCAGCGGCTGGCAGTGTTTCTGGACGTGGACTTCAAGGGGTACGACCCCGGCAAGGAGACGGTCATCGAGCCGACCTTCGCCGACGTGTTCAAGGCGCTGGCCGGGAGCGAGGACAAGGAAGAGCCGCCGCACGACAAGTTCATGATCCTGTCGAACGCCCCGGACGCCGAGGCCATCACCGTCGGCGACACCAGCCTGTTCAGCAAGACCCTCCGCACGGCCCTGACCGGAGCCGCCGACACCGACGGGTACGAGCCGGACGGGCTGGTGACGGCCGAAGAACTGGCCAAGTACCTCGACGCGACGATGGTCGATGAGGCGCGGAAACTCGGCAAGGTGAACAAGGACCGCGAGGGGGTGTCGATCATCTACGGGCAGCGGGTGTCGCACTTCGCCATCACGAAGAACCCGAAGCGGACGGCCACCGTCGCCAAGGAGATGAAAGGGCTGACCGACCTGGCGGTGAAGGGCCTCGTCAACAAGGACGAAGTGGCCGAGGGGGAACTGCTGCTGTCGCGGATGCCGAAGTTGAAGAACTCGCAGGAGCTGCGGAAGAAGTACCAGGCGCTGGTGGCCGGCACCCTCACCCCGGCCGACTTCTCGGCCGAGCGGAAGGTGCTGAAGGCGGCCGTCGTGATGACCCCCGAACAGGCCGCCGACTACGCCAAGAACGTGATGGACGTGGAGGCCATCGTGGAGGCCCGGTACGTCAAAGAGGTGAAGGCCGGCAACCTGATCGCCGCCGCCATCCGCGGGCTGTATCACCGGCTGAACCAGCCGATGTCGGCCGAGGTGGAGGCGGCCCTGGCGAAGTCCAAGGAGTGGACCCGCGACGATATGCGGGTGGCCCTGGCCGACGCCCGCGCGCGGCTGGGCAAGCGGGAAGACCTGGACGACGACAAGGACGCCAACCTGTCCATCCTGATGATGCTGGACAGCCTGAACGACCCGTACACCACGTTCTGGGACCGCGAGACCTTGAAGCGGCTCGAGAGCCAGTTCAAGGGCGAGTTCAGCGGCGTCGGCATTCAGATCCGCCGGGACATGGTGCGGGACGGCATCCTGGTGGTGTCGCCGATCAAGGACAGTCCGGCGTACAAGGCCGGCATCCAGGCCGGCGACCTGATCGTCGGCGTCAAGCGGGACTCCGACCCGAACGGGCTGCCCCTCCAGCCGGACGACCAGCGGGAGTTCAGCACCAAGGGGATGAAGACGGACGACGCCATCAAGATCATCCTCGGCAAACCGGGGGTGCCGATCACCCTCACCGTCGAGCGGGACGGCAAGCCGAGGGACTACACCTTGAACCGCGGGCGGGTGCGGGTGGAGTCGGTGTTCGGGGTGACGCGGGACAAGAACGACGAGTGGCAGTTCTGGCTGGACGAGGCGGCCGGCGTCGCCTACATCCGGCTGACCAGCTTCGACCCGAACAGCGCCCGCGACATCAAGACGGCCCTCCTGGAAATGCGGAAGACGGGCAAACTGAAAGGGCTGGTGTTCGACCTGCGGTTCAACCCCGGCGGACTGCTGGACATCGCCATCGAGATCTGCGAGCTGTTCCTGCCCGGCGGCAAGGTGGTGTCGGTGAAGCCCCGCGTCGGCCGCGAGAGCGTGGCCCGCGCGCCCGGCCCCGGCCCGTTCGCCGACCTGCCCGTCGTCGTCCTCATCAACGGCGGCAGCGCGAGCGCGTCCGAGATCGTCTCCGCCTGCCTCCAGGACCACGAGCGGGCGACGATCATCGGCGAACGGAGCTACGGGAAGGGGAGCGTGCAGAGCCTGTCCCTGCTCAGTTCCATCGGCGGCCAGGTGAAGTTCACCACCGCCCGCTACTTCCCGCCGTCCGGGCGGAACATTGACAAGCTGTCCACCGACGGGAAAGACGACGAGGAGTGGGGGGTGAAACCCGACGCCGGCCGCGAGATCAAGCTCTCCCGCGGGGAGACTCGCGACCTGGCCGAGTCCCTCCGCGAGAGCGAGATCATCCGCCCGGATGGGAAGGCGAACCCGAACCCGAAGAAGTTCGACGACACGCAACTGGCCGCCGCGGTGAAGTTGCTGAAGGAGAAACTCGCCGTCCGGAAGTGAGCGGACGGGGACCAACCGGGGCGGGCGCGACAGTCGGTGTCGCGCCCGCCCTTTCTCGTGCGCGGGCCGTTTCCCCCCGCCGGACTAAACTATCGGTGTCCTCTCCGCTGCCATCTTCATGGAAGTCGAGTCATGCCCCGCGTCCTGATCTGTGACAAACTGGAAGCCGCCGGCGTCGAACTGCTGACCGCCGCCGGCATCGAGGTGGACAACCGCCCCGGTCTGACCGGGGACGCCCTGAAGGACGCCCTCCGCGCCGCCGACGCCGCCATCGTCCGCAGCGCCACCAAGATCACCGCCGACCTGCTGCAAGACCCCGGCCGCCTCCGCGCCGTCGCCCGCGCCGGCGTCGGGGTGGACAACATCGACGTGGCCGCCGCCACCCGCCGCGGGGTGGTGGTGATGAACACGCCGGGCGGGAACACCGTCTCCGCCGCCGAACACACCATCGGCCTGATGTTCGCCCTGGCCCGGCACATCCCGCTGGCCGACGCCACCATGAAGGTCGGCAAGTGGGACCGGAACAAGTACGTCGGCGTCCAACTGACGGGCAAGACGCTCGGCGTCATCGGCCTCGGGCGGATCGGCCGCGAGGTGGCCCGGCGGGCGCTGGGGATCGGCATGACGGTCCTCGCCTTCGACCCGTTCGTCACCCCGGAGAAGGTGGTCGAACTCGGCTGTGAGGCCGCCGCGAACATCGACGCCATGCTGCCGGCGGTGGACTTCCTGTCCGTCCACATGCCGCTGAACGCCGAGACGAACGGGATGATCGGTGCCCGCGAGTTGGGCATGATGCGGAAGTCCGCGCGACTGTTGAACGTCGCCCGCGGCGGCATCATCGACGAGGCCGCGCTGGCCGCCGCGCTGAAGGCCGGCACCGTCGCCGGGGCCGGCATCGACGTGTTCAGCACCGAGCCGCCGGCGGCCGACAACCCGCTGCTCTCCGCGCCGAACGTCGTCCTCACCCCGCACCTCGGCGCGTCCACGGTGGAGGCCCAGGAGAACGTCGCCGTCGAGGCCGCGCAACTGCTCGCCGACTTCCTCCTCCGCGGGGTGGTGGCGAACGCCGTCAACATGGCCGCCATGGACCGGGCCGAACTCGACGCCCTGCGGCAGTACGTCGATCTGGCGTACCGCCTCGGCGTCCTGCACGCGCAGATGGCGCAGGGGCCGATCCGCCGCGCCGCCCTCACCTTCAAGGGCGACCTCGCCGGCAAGAAGACGAAACTGCTGACCGCCGCGTTCACCGCCGGGCTGCTCGAATCCCGCCTGGAGCAGGGGGTGAACCTGGTCAACGCCGAGGTGATCGCCCGCGAACGGGGCATCGAGATCGCCGAGGCGGCCAGCCCGAAGAAGGGGGACTTCGCGTCCGCCCTTCAGGTGGACATCGACACCGACAAGAAGTCGTACACGGCCGTCGGCACCCTGTTCGGCGACCAGTACCCGCGGCTGGTGCAGCTCGGCCGGTACCGCCTGGAAAGCTACCTGGACGGCACCCTGTTCGTGTTCACCCACCGCGACACGCCCGGCCTGATCGGGTTCGTCGGCACCATCTTCGGCACCCACGCGGTGAACATCGCGGCGATGAGCGTCGGCCGCACCGGGAACGCCCCCGGCGGCGAGGCGATCGGCGTTCTGAACCTGGACAGTGCCCCGCCCGACGAGGCCATCAAGGCGGTGAAGGGCCACCCGCACGTGAGCAGCGTCAGCGTGGTGGAACTGCCGGCCCAGGGCGATCTCCCCGCGTGGCTGCGGTAACCGCGGACCGTGCCTCTCCCCCGCTCGTGAGACCCTCCCCATGCTCCCCCGCGCCTTGCTTCTGTTCGCGTTCCTCGCGGCCCCCGCGGTCGCGGCCGACCCGCCGAAGAAGCCGAACGTCATCTTCATCCTGGCCGACGACCTCGGGTACGGCGACCTCGGCTGCTTCGGCCAGACGAAGATCCAGACGCCGGTGATCGACCGGCTGGCGAAGGACGGGATGACGTTCACCAACTTTTACGCCGGCAGCACCGTCTGCGCCCCGTCCCGCTGCGCGCTGATGACCGGCAAGCACACCGGCCACGCCCACGTCCGGGGCAACGCGCTCGTCCCGCTGCGGCCCACCGATGTCACCGTCGCGGAGATGTTCCAGAAGGCCGGGTACGCCACCGCGCTGATCGGCAAGTGGGGCCTCGGCGAGGAGGACAGCACCGGCATCCCCACCAAGAAAGGCTTCGACACCTTCTTCGGCTACCTGAACCAGAAGCACGCGCACAACTACTACCCGGACTTCCTGCACCGGGGCGACTCGCGGGAGCCGATCCCGGCCAACAAGCAGCGGGCCGGCGTCCCCGGCGTCGCCGAGACGCCGACGGTGTACGCCCCGGACCTGCTCCGCGAGGAGGCGCTGAAGTTCCTGACGGCGAACAAATCGAAGCCGTTCTTCCTGTACTTCAGCACGGTCGTGCCGCACGCCAACAACGAGAAGACCCGCGCCGACGGCGAGGGCATGGAGGTCCCGACCGACGCCCCGTACGCGAAGGAGAAGTGGCCGCAGGCCGAAAAGAACAAGGCCGCGACCATCACCCGGATGGACGCCGACATCGGCACACTGCTGGCGAAGCTGAAGGAACTGAAGCTCGACGACGACACGCTGGTGATCTTCACCAGCGACAACGGCCCGCACCGCGAGGGCGGCAACGACCCGGCGTTCTTCACCAGTTCCGGCCCGTTCCGGGGCATCAAGCGGAGCCTGACCGACGGCGGCATCCGGGTGCCGATGATCGCGCGGTGGCCCGGCGTCGTGAAGCCCGGCACCACCGCGGACCACCTGTCCGCGTTCTGGGACTTCCTGCCCACCGTCGCGGCGGTCCTCGGCGAGAAGCCGCCGCTGGGCACCGACGGCATCTCCTTCCTGCCGACGCTGAGCGGGGAGAAGTCGCAAACGCCGCACGAGTACCTGTACTGGGAGTTCCACGAGGGCGGGTTCTCGCAGGCGATCCGAATGGACAAGTGGAAGGCCATCAAGCCGGCACCGGACGCCGCCGTACAACTGTACGACACCGTCGCCGACCCGATGGAGAAGACCAACGTGGCCGCCGCGAACCCGGAAGTGGTGGCGAAGGCGACCGTCATCCTCAAAGACGCCCGCACCGACAGCAAGGAGTTCCCGATCCGCCCGGCGAAGAAGAAAAAGAAGTGACACACTCCGCCCTCCACTCGCCGAATTCTTGAAAGGGGCCGAGTATGTTGAACGGCGTCATCCGCCTCGCCCTCCAGTATCGCGGGCTGGTGGTCCTGCTCGCACTCGTCGTGATGGTGTACGGCGGCTTCCTGGCCACCACCATGCCCATCGACGTGTTCCCGGACCTCGACCGGCCGCGCGTGGTGCTGCTGACCGAGTGCCCCGGCCTGTCGCCGGAGGAAGTGGAGGCGCTCGTCGCGCAGCCCATCGAGACGGCCATCCTCGGCGCGCCCGGCGTGGAGGCCGTCCGCAGCCAGTCGAGCCAGGGGTTGGTGGTCACCTACGTCGAGTTCGGCTGGCGGACGGAAGTGCGGTACGCGCGGCAGATCGTGCAGGAGCGGCTCACCGCCGTCGGCGGGACGCTGCCCCCGAATATCCGCCCGCTGATGACGCCGCCCAGTTCGATCATGGGCCAAATCCTGCACCTGGGCCTGTCCCGGCAGACGGGGCCGGGCGGCGGGGTGCTGGCGGCCGTCGGGCGCACGGGGCTGATGGCCGAGCGGCTCGAACGCGGCGACGGATTCGCAGTCGCCGTGTGGCGGCCGAAGGACCGCCACGACCCGACGACGTGGGAGCGTGTGCCGGTCGAGACCCCGACCTGGGACGACGGCGGCGTGACGTTCACCCACCGCGGGCGGGAACACACCGTCACCTTCCGCACGCCGGAAGAACAGCGGATGGACCTGCGGACGGTCGCCGATTGGGTCATCCGGCCGCGCCTGTTGAAGGAGCAGGGGGTCGCCGAGGTGATCGTGCTGGGCGGCGACCGCAAGCAGTATCAGGTGCTGGTGAACCCGAACAAGCTCCAGGAGTACGGCGTCACGCTGCAAGACGTGGATCGGGCGATTCGGGAGAACAACCTGAACGCGAGCGGCGGGTTCACCGAGGAAGGCCAGGTCGAACGTGCGGTGCGGGTCATCGCGCGACTCGGCCCCCTGCCGGCGAAGGTGCTGGACGACCTCCGCAAGATCCCGGTGAAGGTGAACGGCGGGCGGCCGGTGCTACTGGGGCTGGTGGCGACCGTCGCCGAAGGCCCGGCCCCGAAGCGCGGCGACGCCGGCATCGACGGCCACGACGCGGTGGTGATTACCGTCGTCAAACAGCCGCACGCCGACACCCGCGCCGTCACCGACATGGTGAAAGCCGCCGTGCGGGAGGCCGAGGCCGCACTGCCCGCCGACTCCGTCGTCAACACCGAGCTGTTCCAGCTCAAGGACTTCATCGACCGGGGCGTCTATTTCGTCGGTGAGGCGTTGGTGATCGGGGCCGGGCTGGTCGTCGTCATCCTCTTTTTGTTCCTGCTGAACGTCCGCACGACGTTCATCACGCTCACGGCCATCCCGCTGTCGCTGGTGGTCACGACGCTGGTGTTCCGCCTGATCGGGACGCTGACCGGGACGGAGCTGTCCATCAACGTGATGACCCTCGGCGGGATCGCGGTGGCGATGGGCGAGTTGGTGGACGACGCCATCGTCGACGTGGAGAACATCTTCCGCCGGCTCCGGGAGAACGCCGCGTCCGCCGCGCCCCGCCCGGCCATCGTGGTCATCTACGACGCCAGCCGCGAAGTCCGCTCGGCCATCGTGTTCGGCACGGCGGTGGTGGTGCTGGCGTTCCTGCCGCTGTTCGCCCTGTCCGGGGTCGAGGGCCGGCTGTTCGTCCCGCTCGGCCTCGCGTACATCGTGTCGATTCTCGCGTCGCTGGTGGTGTCGCTCACCGTCACGCCGGTGCTGTCCTATTACCTGCTGTCGCGGGCTGGCGGCGGTCACGGTCACCGCGACGGCCACCTGCTGCGGGCGCTGAAGTTCTTGGCCGGATTTCTGGTGCGGTTCAGCATGAGGCACGCCGGGTTGCTGCTCCTGCTCACCTGGATCGTGGTCGCGTACTGCGGCTGGCGGATGACGACACTGGGGGCCGACTTCCTGCCGAAGTTCGACGAGGGGTCGATCCAGATCAACGTCTCCCTCCCCGCCGGTTCCTCCCTTCGCGCGTCGAACGAGGCGGCGGCGGTGATCGACGCCAAACTACGAACGATGAAGGAAACGCCGGCGAACCCGACCGGCGACATCCGCCACTTCGTCCGGCGGACGGGCCGGGCCGAGTTGGACGAACACGCCGAGCCGGTCGGCCGGAGCGAGTACATCTTGTCGATGAAACCGGACGCCGGCCGCAGTCGCGAAGCGATGTTGGCGACGCTGCTGGCCGAACTCCGGGCGGAGGTGCCGGGGGTGGACTTCGAGGCCGAGCAGCCGATGGCCCACCTGATCTCGCACATGTTGTCGGGCGTGACGGCGCAAATCGCCATCAAGGTGTTCGGCGACGACCTGGACCAGTTGCAGAAGTTGGCCACCCAGATCAAGGCGGCCATCAGCGACGTGCCCGGCCTCACCCCGCCGGTGATCGACCCGCAAGAGACCGTGGACGAACTGCACATCGTGTTGCGGCCCGACGACCTCGCCCGGTACGGCCTCAGCCGGCAGTACGTCGCCGGGTTCGTCGAGACCGCGATGAAGGGCGAAGTGGTGTCGCGGGTGCTGGAAGGGCAGCGACGGTTCGACCTGGTGGTGAAGCTGAACGCCGCGTACCGCACCGACTACCCGCGCATCGGCGAACTGCGGATCGACCTGCCCGACGACGGCCGGCCACCCGGCGGGGTGCCCCGGCAGGTGCGGTTGAAGGACGTGGCCGACATCCCCGCCGCCGCCGGCGGTCCGAACCAGATCAACCGGGACAACGTCCGCCGGCGGGCGGTGATCCGCTGCAACACGCAGGGCCGCGACCTCGCCGGGGTCGTGGCCGACATCGAACAGCGAGTGGCCGCCCGCGTGCCCATGCCGGAAGGGTACTTCGTCGAGTACGGCGGCCAGTTCGAGGCGCAGCGGTCGGCGACGGTGCTCATCGGCATCCTCGCCGGCGTGTCGGTGGCCGGCGTGTTCGTCGTGCTGTTCCTGCTCTACCCGTCGGTGCGGGTCAGCCTGCAAATCCTGAACGCCGTACCCACGGCGTTCATCGGCGGGGTGATGGCGCTGGTGCTGACCGGCCAGACGCTGACGGTGGCCAGCCTCGTCGGGTTCGTCTCGCTGGGCGGCATCGCGGTGCGGAACGGCATCCTCCTCGTGACGCACTACTTCCACCTGATGACGGAAGACGAACTGCCGTTCAGCCGGGAGACGGTGCTGCGGGGCAGCCTCGAACGGCTCGCCCCGGTGCTGATGACGGCCCTGACGGCGGGCATCGGGTTGCTCCCGCTCGTCCTCGGCGGTCGCAAGCCGGGTCTAGAAATCCTTTACCCGGTATCGACGGTGATCCTGGGCGGGTTGGTGACCTCGACGTTCTGCGAGTTTCTCATTCACCCCGGCCTATTCTGGAAGTTTAGCGGCAAGGACGCCGAGCGGTTGGTCCGCGACGGGCCGGCCGCGAACGAACTCGCGCGGGCGACATCCCCCGCGCGTGACTCCGTGTGACCCCTGACCGAGAGGTATCGAGTATGCGAGTGAAACTGCTGAGCCTGGGCCTGCTGGTGATCGGCCTGTCGGTCGCCGGCTGCGGCCAACCGGCCGACGACACGAAGGTGAAGACGCCGAAGAAAGAAGACGACCACGACCACGGCGAAGGGCCGCACGGCGGCACCGTCATCGAGCTCGGCAAGTATCACGGCGAGTTCTGCATGGACCACGCGAAGAAGCAGGCGACCGTCTACATCCTGAACGAGGAGTTGAACAAGAGCGAGCCGATCGCGGCCGAGAAGTTGCTGCTGAGCATCACCGCGCCGAAGTTCCAGGTCGATTTGATCGCCTCCCCGCAGGAGGGCGACCCGGCGGGCAAAGCGTCGCGGTTCGTGGCCACCCACGACAACTTCGGCACCGAGCAGGAGTTCGCGGGGACGCTCAGCGGGGAGATCAACGGCAAGGCCTACGCCGGCGACTTCCAGGAAGAGCCGCACAAGGACGATGAGAAGAAGTAATCCGGACACCGGTCAGGCTGGTATCCATCCGCGGAATGCGCGAGAGCAGTCTGTTCAGAATCTGGGCAGGGAGGCCAGATTCTGACAGGCCGCTCAACACTTTATTTACCGCAAATGTGGCCCGCGATTTGATCTGTTGCGCACACAGGTTCACTCCGCGCCTCGCCCGAAATCACCCGTTCGCACTTCGTCCCGCCTTGGAAACGCCGCGATTCGCCGGCCGTCTTGGTCGGAACGGTTGCCCTCGACAACCCCCGATCCGATGTGGCAGATTGTCGAGATTGGCACCGCCCTTGCTTGCATCATGGGGCGGCACATCGTTCACTTGGCTCGCGCGACCCGAACAGCCGTCGAAACGCCAACTTACCTGTCTCTCGTCGAGACGCGGCGTAGAACTGGCAGGAGAGGGCGGTCCTCCCGGTTCCGAATTTGTTGCCCCCCGTGATCGGCGCGGCCGCGATCTGAGTCCCGCTATTCGCCCGAGGTGATCCATGACCGACCCGAATCGTAGCCGAGCGGTAATCGAGCGCGTGCGACCAGAAATCGACGGCGGACGGTTCCCGATCAAACGGGTCGTCGGCGAGTCGGTGGAGGTGGACGTGGACGTGTTCGCCGACGGTCACGACGTGGTCGCGTGCGTACTGCTCCACCGGCAGGAGGGGACCGCGGACTGGACGGAGTCACCACTCCTCCCCCTCGGCAACGACTTGTGGCGGGGCGAATTCGCCGCGACGAGGGTCGGTCGGATGGAATACACGGTGGTCGCCTGGGTGGACCGGTTCCTGTCGTGGGCGCGGGACCTCAAGAAGCGGGCCGCCACCGACGCGGACATCGGCGTCAACTTGCGGATCGGGGCGGAGTTGATCGGGGCGGCCGCCGACCGGGCGACCGGCGACGCGGCCGCCTGGCTCCGCGCGAAGGCCGCGGAACTGACCGGCACGGCCCCGCCCGCCGAGCGGATCCAGATCGCGCTCGACCCGGAACTGACCGCGCGGATGTGGCCCCTCTCCGATCGCCTGTTCGCCACCCGGCCGGAGAAGCCGTTGGCCGTCGTGGTGGACCGCCCGCTCGCGCGGTTCAGCACGTGGTACGAACTGTTCCCTCGGTCGCTGGGGGCGGCGGAGAACCGGCACGGCACCTTCCGCGACGTGATCGCGCAACTGCCGCGGATCGCCGGGATGGGCTTCGACGTGCTGTACCTGCCGCCGATCCACCCGATCGGCGAGGCCTTCCGCAAGGGCAAGAACAACACCCCGACGGCCCAACCCGGCGACGTCGGCAGCCCGTGGGGCATCGGCGGGGCGGAGGGCGGGCACACCGCCATCCACCCGGAGTTGGGCACGCTGGCCGACTTCCGCGAACTGGTGGCGGCGGCCCGCGGGCGGGGCATCGACATCGCCCTCGACATCGCCTACCAGTGCTCCCCGGACCACCCGTGGGTGAAGGAACACCCGAACTGGTTCCGCCGGCGGCCGGACGGGTCGATCCAGTACGCCGAGAACCCGCCGAAGAAGTACCAGGACATCTACCCCATCGACTTCGAGACGGACGACCGGAAGGGGCTGTGGCAGGCGCTGGCCGGGGTGGTGACGTACTGGATCGGCCAGGGGGTGACGGTGTTCCGGGTGGACAACCCGCACACCAAGGCGTTCCCGTTCTGGGAGTGGATGATCGGGACGGTGAAGGCGAAGCACCCGGAGGCGATCTTCCTGTCCGAGGCGTTCACCCGGCCGAAGGTGATGTACCGCCTGGCCAAGGCCGGGTTCACCCAGTCGTACACCTACTTCACCTGGCGGAACACCAAGCCGGAGTTGACCGAGTACTTCACCGAGTTGGCCACCAGCGGGGTCCGCGAGTACTTCCACCCGAACCTGTGGCCGAACACCCCGGACATCCTGCCGGAGTTCCTCCAGTGGAGCGGGCGGCCGGGGTTCCTGTCGCGGCTGGTGCTGGCGGCGACGCTGGGGGCCAGCTACGGCATCTACGGCCCGGTGTACGAGTTGTGCGTCGGCCAGCCGGTGGCACCGGGGAAGGAAGAGTACCGGGATTCGGAGAAGTACCAGAGCACGAACTGGACGATGGGCGGGCCGGACGACCTGAGCGAGTTCATCGCCCGGATCAACAAGATCCGCCGCGAGAACGTCGCGCTCCAGTCGGATCGCGGGCTGGCGTTCCACCCGACGGACAATCCTGAGATCATCTGCTACAGCAAGACCGACCGCGCGTCGGGCAACCGGGTCGTGACGGTGGTGAACCTGGACCCGAATCACACGCAGGCGGGGTGGGTCGATCTGGACCTGGCCGCGATGGGGCTGGAAGCCGGCCGCCCGTACCAGATGCAAGACCTGCTCGCCGGCGGGCAGTTCCTGTGGCACGGCGGGCGGAACTACATCCGCCTCGACCCGCACGTGGTGCCGGCGCACGTGTTCCGGGCGCGGCAGCACGTCCGCTCGGAGCGCGACTTCGACTACTTCCTCTAACACGACCCGCGACACCCGATACACACGCACGCACGGAGGGGCATGATGACTCACGACGGTGGAACCCCGCAAGCCGACGACCCGCTCTGGTACAAGGACGCGATCATCTACGAGGCCCCGGTGAAATCCTTCTGCGACTCGGTCGCCGACGGGAACGGGGACTTCCGCGGGCTGACCAGCAAGCTGGACTACCTGTACGACCTGGGCGTGACGGCCGTGTGGGTGTTGCCGTTCTACCCGTCCCCGCTGAAGGACGACGGGTACGACATCGCGGACTACACCAGCGTCCACCCGCAGTACGGCACGCTGGACGACTTCAAGGACTTCCTCCACGAGGCGCACAAGCGGAACATCAAGGTCATCACCGAACTGGTCATCAACCACACGTCGGACCAGCACCCGTGGTTCCAGCGGGCCCGCCGCGCGCCGAAGGGCAGCTCGGAGCGGGACTTCTACGTGTGGACCGACACGCCGTCCAAGTTCAAGGAAGCGCGGATCATCTTCACCGACTCGGAGACCTCCAACTGGTCCTACGACCCGGTGGCCAAGGAGTACTTCTGGCACCGCTTCTACCACCACCAGCCGGACCTGAACTACGACAACCCGGCCGTCTGGGACGCCATCTTCCCGCTCATGGATTACTGGTTCGAAATGGGCGTGGACGGGATGCGGCTGGACGCCATCCCGTACCTGTATGAGCGGGAGGGCACCAGTTGCGAGAACCTGCCGGAGACGCACGTCTTCCTGAAAGCCCTCCGGAAGTACGTGGACGAGAAGCACCCCGGCAAGATGTTCCTGGCCGAAGCCAACCAGTGGCCGGAAGACGCGGTGGCGTACTTCGGCGACGGGGACGAGTGCCACACGGCGTTCCACTTCCCGCTCATGCCGCGGATGTTCATGGCGCTGCGGACGGAAGAGCGGTTCCCGATCATCGACATCCTGGAGCAGACGCCGGCCATCCCGGACTCGTGCCAGTGGTGCCTGTTCCTGCGGAACCACGACGAGCTGACGCTGGAGATGGTGACGGACGAGGAGCGGGACTACATGTACCGCGCGTACGCGGCCGACTCGCAGGCGCGGATCAACCTGGGCATCCGCCGCCGGCTGGCCCCGCTGTTGGGCAACAACCGCCGCCGCATCGAGCTGATGAACGGCCTCCTGTTCAGCCTGCCCGGCACCCCGGTGCTGTACTACGGCGACGAGATCGGGATGGGGGACAACATCTACCTGGGCGACCGCAACGGGGTCCGCACCCCGATGCAGTGGAGTAGCGACCGGAACGCCGGGTTCAGCCGGGCCAACCCGCAGAAGCTGTACCTGCCGATCATCATCGACCCGGAGTACCACTACGAGGCGGTGAACGTCGAGGCCCAACAGAACAACCCGAACTCGCTCCTGTGGTGGATGAAGCGGCTGATCGACCTGCGGAAGCGGCACAAGGCGTTCGGCCGCGGGACGATCGAGTTCCTGCTGCCGGAGAACCCCAAGATCCTGGCCTACGTCCGCCGGTTCGAGGGGGAATCGATCCTGGTCGTCGCCAACCTGTCGCGGTTCACCCAGTACGCCGAGTTGAACCTGGACGAGTTCCAGGGGCAAGTGCCGTTGGAACTGTTCGGCCGGGTCGAGTTCCCGGTCATCGGCAAGGGACAGTATCCGGTCATGCTGGCCCCCCAGGGGTTCATCTGGTTCGCCCTCCAGCCGCAGCGGCCGGCCGTCCTCGGCCTGACCACGATGCCCACCGAGTTCCCGACGGTGGTGGTGCGGGGCGGGCTGGACCAACTGCTGAAGGGGAAGAGCAAGGAGGCGCTGAAGGGCATCCTGCCGACGTTCCTCACCCAGCGGCGGTGGTTCGGCGGGAAGAACCGGAACATCCGCGAGGTGGAGATCAAGGACGTGATCCCGCTCCCGGTGTGGGACGACTCGTCCGACGTGCCGGGGGGGAAAGGCAGTGGGTGGGACACGAACGTGTACGTCACCCTGCTGGACGTCCAGTTCCTGGACGCCGAGCCGGAGGTGTACCTGCTGCCGTTCGCGGTGGCCCAGGGGGCGGAGGGGGAGCGGGTCCTCGCCGACCTGCCGCAGGCGGTGGTCGCCAAACTGACCGGGGAGGCGACCGGGGTGCTGTACGACGCCATGTGGGCACCGGCCTTGTGTACGGCCCTGCTGTCCGCGACGGCGCGGGGGCAAACGTTCGCCGGGGCAGACGGGCGACTGACGGCCGCCCCCGTCGGCGGGTTCGCCGCCGAGTTGGGCGACGCCAGCCCCGTCCCGTCCCTCGGGAAAGGGGAGCAGAGCAACACGTCGGTGATGTTCGGCGACCAGTACATCATGAAACTGTTCCGCCGCCTCGACGGCGGGGTGAACCCGGACCTCGAGATCAGTCGGCACCTGTCCGAGAAGCAGAAGTTCGCGCACAGCCCCGGCGTGGTCGGATTCCTCGAGTACCGGCGGCGGAAAGACGAGCCGATGACGCTGGGGATCGTCCAGCGGCTGGTGACGAACCAGGGGACCGGCTGGCAGTACACCCTCAACTCCCTCGGCCACTACCTCGAGTGGGTGCTGACCAGCGACGGCACGGTGAAAACCCCGCCGGACATGCCGGCGTCGATCGCCGACCTGATCGGACGGGAGGTGCCGCCGCTGGCCCAGGAAGCGATCGGGCCGTACCTGGAGTCCGCCCGGTTGCTCGGCCAGCGGACGGCCGAGATGCACATCGCCCTCGCCGCCGAACCGCTCGACCCGGCGTTCGCCCCGGAGCCGTTCTCCCCGGCGTACCAGCGGTCCATTTACCAGTCCATGCGGAGCGAAGCCAGCCGCGCCCTCCAGACCCTCGCGAAGCAGATGAAGAAACTGCCCGAGCCGCAGAAGGAGCTGGCGCAGCAGGTCCTCGCCCGCCAGGCCGAGATCCTCGCCCGGTTCCAGGCGGTCTCCACCACCCGCATCACCGGGCAGCGGTTCCGCATCCACGGCGACTACCACCTCGGCCAGGTGCTGTACACCGGCAAGGATTTCGTCATCATCGACTACGAGGGGGAGCCGCTCCGGTCGATCACCGACCGCCGCATCAAGCGGTCGGTACTGCGGGACGTGGCGGGCATGGTGCGGTCGTTCCACTACGCCGCGTACACCGCCCTGCTCGGCCACACCGTCGAGGGCATGGCGGCCGCCAAGACCGAGGACTACGCCCGGCTGGAGGCGTGGTGCCGGTACTGGTACTGGTGGGTCGGCCTCACCTTCGTCCGCTCCTACCGCGAGACGGCCGGGGACGGCAAATTCCTGCCCGAGACCGGGGACGAGTTCAAGATCCTGATCGAGGCGTTCATCCTGTCGAAGGCGACCTACGAGCTGGGGTACGAGTTGGGGCACCGCCCCGACTGGGTGTCGATCCCGCTCCTGGGCATCCTCGACATCCTGAAAACCACGTGACGCCAATCGGAAGACCTCACCCCCCGGCCCCCTCTCCGTCCCGGAGAGGGGGTGCTCAAGAGGGAAACGTCGCCGATCAACCGTGTGCCATGCTTGGTTTTCCAAGGTGATTCGGTTCCTGATGCCGACCGCCGGTCCACCGGTGCGGGTTGAACACCCCCTCTCCGGGACGGAGAGGGGGCCGGGGGGGGAGGTCTTAAAAACATCCGCGAACCCAAATGCCGCCCCCAGAGTGCCCGACAACTTCGACACACCACCAGCTAACTATTAAGGAGGAAGTGATGTCCACCAACTTCCCCGTGCGGCACGACGTCTCCGGACTGTCGGCCGACGACCTGTACCTGTTCAACGAAGGCACCCACTACCACCTGTACGACAAGCTCGGCGCGCACGCGGTCGCCATCGACGGTCGGCCGGGCGTCCGGTTCGCCGTGTGGGCCCCCAACGCCGAACGGATCAACCTGGTCGGCGACTTCAACGGCTGGAACCCGGACGCCACGCCCCTGCACGCCCGCGGCAGCTCCGGCATCTGGGAATGTGCGGTTCAGAACCTGGAAATCGGCGCGCGGTACAAGTATCACGTCCGCGGGCCGAACGGCTACCGGTTCGACAAGGCCGACCCCTACGCCCTCTCGTGCGAGGTGGCCCCCGCCACCGGGTCCGTCGTCACCGACCTGACCTTCGGGTGGACCGACACCGAGTGGATGACGAACCGCAAGGGGCGGAACGGGCTGACGGCCCCGACCTCCGTGTACGAGATGCACCTCGGCTCGTGGCGGCGGAAACCCGACGAGGGCAACCGCCCGCTGACGTACCGCGAGCTGGCCGCCGTGCTGCCCGAGTACATCGCCGGGCACGGGTTCACCCACGTCGAATTCCTGCCGGTGATGGAGCACCCGTTCGGCGGGTCGTGGGGGTACCAGATGACGGGGTTCTTCGCCCCGACCAGCCGGTACGGCAGCCCGCAAGACCTGATGTTCCTGATCGACGCCTTGCACCGCAAGGGCGTCGGCGTCATCCTCGACTGGGTGCCCAGCCACTTCCCGTGCGACGGCTTCGGGCTGAGCTACTTCGACGGCACCTGCCTGTACGAGCACGCCGACCGCCGGCAGGGGTACCAGCCGGACTGGGGCAGCTACATCTTCAACTACGGCCGGAACGAGGTGGCGAATTTCCTCGTCAACTCGGCCCTGTTCTGGCTGGACAAGTACCACATCGACGGCATCCGCGTCGATGCCGTCGCGTCCATGCTGTACCTGGACTACTCGCGGAAGGAAGGGGAGTGGATCCCGAACAAGTTCGGCGGGCGGGAGAACCTGGAAGCGGTGGCCTTCCTCCGCCAGTTCAACGAGCAGGTGTACGCCCGGTTCCCGGACGTTCACACGTTCGCCGAGGAGAGCACCTCGTGGCCGAAGGTGTCGCGGCCGACGTACGACGGCGGGTTGGGGTTCGGGCTGAAGTGGGACATGGGGTGGATGCACGACACCCTGGAATACATGGCCCTGGACCCGGTCCACCGGGCGCACCACCACGGCCGCCTCACCTTCCGCTCGGTGTACGCCTTCTCCGAGAACTTCATCCTGCCGCTGTCCCACGACGAGGTGGTCCACGGGAAGAAGTCCCTCCTGGACAAAATGCCCGGTGACGAGTGGCAGAAGCGGGCCAACCTGCGGTTACTGATGGCCTACATGTGGACGCAGCCGGGCAAGAAACTGCTGTTCATGGGCTGCGAGTTCGGCCAGTGGCGGGAGTGGAACCACGACGGCCAACTGGACTGGGGGTTGCTCGACGACCCGAAGCACGCCGGCCTCGCCCGCTGGATCGGCGACCTGAACCACGCCTACCGCTCCGTCCCGGCGCTGCACGCCAAGGACTGCGACCCGTCCGGGTTCCGCTGGCTGGAAGCCGACGACGCCACGCACAGCGTCGTCTGCTACCTCCGCCTCGGCTTCGACACCGACAAGCCGGCCGTGGTGGTGCTCAACTTCACCCCGGCGGTGCGGCAGAACTACCGGGTCGGGCTGCCACACGGCGGCGCGTGGAAGGAACTGCTCAACAGCGACGCCGGCATCTACGGCGGCAGCGGGCAGGGGAACATGGGCGCGCTGGACGCGACCCCCGCCCGCTCCCACGGCCAGCCGTACTCGGCCGTCCTCACGATCCCGCCTCTGGCGGCGGTGCTTCTGGTGCCGGCGTGAGTTCCACCCGCTGCAGCGGCAGGTGGGAGTGCCCGGCGGCTTGCAGCCAGCCGAGCAGTTTCTCCCGCACGAGGCAGCGGAGGTCCCACAACTGGCCGCCGTCGCGGGCGCTCATCAGGACGCGGAGTTCCACCGCCCGCTCGGTCAGGTTCGTCACCTGCACCCCCTGGGCGCGGCCGTCCCACAGGTCGGTGCCGCGCAAGATGTCCTTCAGCGCGTCGCGGACGGGGTCGATCGGCACGGTGTAGTCGGCGTACAGGAGCACGGTGCCGAGCAGCTCGTGCGCGCCGCGGGTCCAGTTCTGGAACGGCTTTTCCAGGAACTGCGTCACCGGCAGGACGAGGCGGCGGAGGTCCCACACCTTCACCACCACGTGGGTCAAGCCGATCTCCTCGACCCACCCCCACTCGCCCTCGACGACGACGGCGTCCCCGATGCGGATCGGCTGGAAGATGGCGAGTTGGATGCCGGCGAGCAGGTTGCCGACCGTCTTCTGGGCGGCAAACCCGAGAACGATCCCGGCCAGCCCGGCCGACGCCAGCAGGCTCACCCCGATGCCGCGGACGGCCTCGAACTGGATGAGCGCGAGGGCGACGCCGACGACGTACACGACCGCCCGGAGGATGCCCTGTGGGACCGACACCTGCGTGTGGATGGACCGCCGCCGGTTGTCGTCCTCCACCCCGCGGGCCAAGTACGCCTCCAGCCCTTCACCGGCGAGGCGGATGAACCGGGCCGCCAGGACGGTGCTGGCCGCGATCAGCAGGATGGGGATGACGACGTCCAGCACGCCGTCGGCGGCGGGGGCTAGCCCCAGGTACGGGACGGCGAGGGCGAACGCGAACAGCCCGATCAGGGCGGACAGGGGGCCGGGGAGCAGCTCGATCAGCCGGTCGTCCCAGCCGTTGCCGGTTCGCCGGGCGACCACCCCCGCGCCGCGCAGGACCACCCACTGCCCGACCGCCCCGACGACGACCGCCCCGGCGGCGAACGCGGCCAGCCCGATCCAGTCGGCGAAGGCGATGCCGGCCACGCCGGAGCTGCGGAGCCAGTCCGGGAAGTTGTCCCGCCAGACGGCGAACAGGGCGAACGCGGCCGGATGGTCGTGCGTCATCGTGTCGGAACCTCTTGGCGGGACTGAAGGATCGTCTAGTTTATGCGGGACCGGTGACCGCTCGCAAGATGACATGATACGACCTCGAAGACCTGACACCCGATCGCTCTGGGAGCCTCCCACATGTCGGACACCTGGTCACCCTCGGTGGGCGCGCGGCTCGGCCCGAACGGGGTCGAATTCCGCGTCTGGTCCCCGGAGACGGAACTCGTCGAACTGATTCTCGAGGGCGGGGCGGCCGCGCCGGTCGCCATGCGGAAGGGCGAGGGCGGGGTGTTCGAGGCGACCGTCGCCGACGCCGGCCCCGGCACCCGCTACCGCTACCGCATCGACGGCCGCGGCCCGTTCCCCGACCCGGTGTCGCGGTATCAGCCGGACGGCATCCACGGGGCGTCCGAGGTGATCGACCCGGCCGCCTTCGCGTGGAGCGACGACGGGTGGAAAGGCCCCGACCGCGACCGCCTCGTCATCTACGAACTGCACGTCGGCACGTTCACCCAGGCGGGGACGTTCGCCGCCGCGACGGAGATGCTGCCGAAGCTGGCCGACCTGGGCGTCACCGCCGTCGAACTGATGCCGCTGGCCGACTTCCCCGGCGACCGCGGGTGGGGGTACGACGGCGTCTGCCTGTACGCCCCGGCCCGCTGCTACGGCCGCCCGGAAGACCTCCGCCGGCTCGTGGACACCGCCCACCGACTCGGCCTCGCCGTGCTGCTCGATGTCGTCTACAACCACCTCGGCCCGGACGGCAACTACCTGTCCGCGTTCAGTAAGTATTACTTCTCCACGTCGCACCACACCGACTGGGGCACCGGCCCGAATTTCGACGGCGAGTTCAGCAATCAGGTCGAAGACTTCTTCATCGAGAATGCCCTGCACTGGGTCCGCGAGTACCACATCGACGGCCTTCGGCTGGACGCCACCCACGCCATCCAAGACGAGGGGGAGCGGCACATCCTGGAGTTGCTCGCGGACCGCGTCCACGACGCCGGGCGGGAGTTGGGCCGCACAACCGTGGTGATCGCCGAGGACGAGCGGAACCTGTCCACCCTGCTCCAGCCGCGTGGGGCCGGCGGGTTCGGCATGGACGCGGTCTGGGCGGATGACCTGCACCACCAGATCCGCCGCGCCCTGACCGGCGAGAAGGACGGCTATTACGGCGACTACTCGGGGTCCGCAGAGGACATCGCGACAACGTTACAGAAAGGTTGGTTCTACTGCGGCCAACCGTCGATCCGCAAACGGATCCCGCGCGGCACCGACCCGGCCGGCCTGGACCCGGCCCGGTTCGTCGTGTGCATCCAGAACCACGACCAGATCGGCAACCGCGCGTTCGGCGAGCGGCTGAACATGCAGATCGATCAGGCGGCGTACCGGGCCGCCTCCGCGCTGCTGTTGCTCGCCCCGCAGACGCCGCTGCTGTATATGGGCCAGGAGTGGGCGGCGTCGTCCCCGTTCCTGTACTTCACCGACCACAACCCGGAGTTGGGGGCACTCGTCACCGAAGGGCGGCGGAAGGAGTTCCGCCACTTCACCGCGTTCACCGACCCGAACATCCGCACCCGCATCCCGGACCCGCAATCGACGGCCACGTTCTGGACCAGCAAGCTGAACTGGGACGAGCGGACGAAGGAGCCGTACGCCGGCACCCTCCGCCTGTACCGCGACCTGATCCGCCTGCGGAAGTCCGAGCCGGCGCTCCAGCCGGGGGGTGTGTTCGAGGCGAAAGCCATCGCGGACGGGGCGATCCTGCTCCGCCGGGCGGCCCGGCCGGGCGGGGAGGCGATCCTACTGCTGGTGGCGTTCCTGCCCGGCGTCGTCGCGTCGGTGAGCGAACCCGGCCTGACGGTCGTGCTGACCACCCAAGATGACCCCTACGCCCAGTTACCTCGGCGGCCTAGCGTGAGTAGCGACATCGTCGGCACCGTCGTCCACTTCCCGTGTCAGTCCGCCGTGGTGTTCCGCTCCGCCGCGACGGACCCGAGTTGATCCACGAACGCATTGGGAGGATCCCATTGTGGGTGTCGGGGCGGCCCCAGTCTTCGCACCTCCCCTCGTTGAGGGGAGGTCGGTCGCGGAACGCGACCGGGAGGGGAGATATCTTGAGTGGAGTTAGCCCGCCGCGCGTGCAAGGGGCGTGAGACGATGGCCGGCCGGCCACTCCCGGCCCCGACAGGGGTTGGCCCCTCGCACGCGCATCGGGCGAACAAGAGAAGACTCCCCTCCCGCCGCTTCGCGACCTCCCCTCAACGAGGAGAGGTGGAAGACTGGGGCCGCCCCCAACGTGATGGGATCCTCCCCAGCGCGTTCGTGCATGCGCCCCGAACCGTCACCTCCATTAGGTTCTTCCATGAGTTCCGCCCGCGTGCCGGTCACCACATACCGGTTGCAGTTGCAGTCGGCGTTCACTTTCGACGACGCCCGCGCGATCGTCCCGTACCTCGCCGGCCTCGGCGTCACCGACGTGTACGCCTCGCCGTTCTTCCGGGCGAAGCCGGGCAGCACGCACGGGTACGACGTGTGCGACTTCGGCCAACTCAACCCGGAGTTGGGCGGGGACACGGCGTTCGAGGCGCTCGCGGCCGCGCTGACGGAACACGGCATGGGGGTGGTGGCGGATTTCGTCCCCAACCACATGGGCGTGGAACCGGTGCTGAACCCGTGGTGGCGGGACGTGCTGGAACACGGGCAGGCCTCGCCGCACGCGGCGTTCTTCGACATCGATTGGGACCCGGAGAAGCCGGAACTGGTGGGGAAGGTGCTGCTCCCGTTCCTCGGCGAACATTACGGTAAGGTGCTCGACGCCGGGGAACTCTCGCTCGCCTACGAACTCGGGGAGTTGGTCGTCCGGTACGGCGACCTCACCCGCCCGATCGACCCGAAGTGCTACCCGTCGGTCTTCCGCCCCGGTTTCGGCGAGCTGCTGACCGAGATCGGGGACGACGACATCGCCGCGCGGGAGTTCCCGAGCATCCTGACCGCGTTGGACAACACCCCGGCGGCCACCGACCGCGACCCCGCCCACATCACCGAGCGGCTCCGCGAGTGTCGCTTCGCCAAGGAACGGCTGGCCAAACTCGTCGAGTCCTCCCCCCGGATCGCCGAGCACGTGGGGCGGTGCCTGGCCGCCTACAACGGCACCCCCGGCGACCCGGACTCGTTCGACGCCCTGCACGAGTTGCTGGAACGGCAGTCGTACCGGCTGGCCAACTGGAAGACGGCCGCCCACGAGATCAACTACCGCCGGTTCTTCGACATCAACCAACTGGCCGGCCTCCGCCCGGAGAACGAGGAAGCGTTCGTCGCCATGCACGCGCTCATCGTCCGCCTCGTCCGCGAGGGGAAGGTGCACGGGCTGCGGCTGGACCACGTGGACGGGCTGTTCGACCCGGCCGGGTACCTGCGGCGGCTCCGCCAGGAACTCGGCGACCACCCGGCTTACGTGGTCGTCGAGAAGATCCTGTCCCACGGCGAGACCCTGCCGGCGTGGGCGATGGAAGGGACCACCGGGTACGACTTCCTGAACGACCTGTCCCGGCTGTTCGTCCGCCCGCGCAGCGCCCGCCGCCTGCGGCGACTGCACGCCCGGTTCACCGGCACGGCCGACCCGTTCCCGGACGTCGTGTACGAGTGCAAGAAGCTCATCACCTGGACGTCCCTGGCCGCCGAGTTGAACGTGCTGGCGCACGCCCTCAACCGGCTCTCGGAGGGCGACCGCCGCGCCCGCGACTTCACCCTGGACAGCCTCCGGGAGGCCCTCCGCGAGGTGGCCGTCTGCTTCCCCGTGTACCGCACCTACGCGGACGCCGACGGGGTGTCCGACGGCGACCGGCGGGTGATCGACGACGCCATCCGGAAGGCGCGGCGGCGGAACCCGGCGACCGAGGCGTCGGTGTTCGAGTTCGTCCGCGAGTGCCTGATCCCCGACCCCGAGAAGCACGGGGAGGAAGGCTACCGGAGCCGGCTGAAGTTCGCCATGAAATTCCAGCAGTACACCGGCCCCCTCCAGGCGAAAGGGGTGGAGGACACGGCCTTCTACCGGTACCACGTCCTGGACTCGCTGAACGAGGTGGGCGGCGAGCCGAACCGGCTCGGCAGCACCGTCGCCCAGTTCCACCGCGCCAACGCCCAGCGGCGGGACCGCACCCCGCACGCCATGTTGTCCACCGCCACCCACGACACGAAGCGGGGGGAGGACGCGCGGGCGCGGATTCACGTCCTCTCGGAGCTGCCGCGGACGTGGTCGAAGCGGGTGCGGGAGTGGGCCACCATCAACGCCGGCTGCCGGTCGGAGGAGGACGGGGCGGCCGCCCCCGACCGCAACGACGAGTACCTGTTCTACCAGACGCTGGTCGGCTGCTGGCCGGCGGCCGATGTCGGCCCGACCGCGTCCCCGGAACTGGTGACCCGGTTGTGCGATTACATGCAGAAGGCGCTGAAGGAGGCGAAGGCGAACACCAGTTGGATCACCCCGAACGAGGCCTACGACAAGGCCACCCGCGCGTTCGTCGAGGGCGTCCTGACGGGCCCCCGGTCGGCCTCCTTCCTGGCCCGGTTCCTGCCGTTCCAGCGGCGGGTCGCCCGCGCCGGGGTGGTCAACTCGCTCGCCCAACTGGTCCTCAAAGCCGCGTCCCCCGGTGTCCCGGA
Source organism: Gemmatales bacterium (assembly GCA_038247725.1). Lineage (GTDB taxonomy): Bacteria > Planctomycetota > Planctomycetia > Gemmatales > Gemmataceae > JALHQU01. The sequence continues at coordinate 1,641 of JBBRUO010000010.1, read as the reverse complement.
CTTCTACCAGGGGACGGAACTGTGGGACCTCAGCCTCGTCGATCCGGACAACCGCCGGCCGGTCGATTACCCGGCGCGGGAGGCCATGCTGACGGAGATGGAACCGTGGCTGGGCGACACCGGCGCGAGCCAAGCGGACCAGGAGAACGAGGTCGCGTACCGGCTGGACAACTGGGCCGACGGCCGCATCAAGCTGTTCGTCACGGCCGCCGCCATGCGACTGCGGCGGCGGTGCCCGGACGTGTTCCTGAACGGGGAGTACATTCCGCTGCCCGCCGAGGGGCGGGCCGGCGATCACGCCGTCGCCTTCGCCCGCCGGCACGGGGACGAGTGGGTCATCGCGGTCGCCCCGCGACTGAGCGAGACGCTGACGCGACGGACGCGGGCGCTGCCACTCGGCGGGGTGTGGGGGCTGACGCACCTGCGGCTGCCGGCCGAGTTGGCCGGGCGGACGTTCCGCAACGTTCTCACCCGTGCCGACGTGCGGGCGGTGAACGGGGCCGACGGCGGCCGCCTCCGGCTCGCCGACATCCTCACCGTGTGCCCGGTCGCCCTGCTTCACTCGGCCCCGGCGTGACGGTGACGGTCAGCGGGTGACGGGTGCGACCGTCCCCGACTTGGCCGCCGCCCCCCGGCGGGTGACGGTGCGGAAGACGACCATCGACCGGGGCTGCAGGGCGTAGGGGCTGACTGCCGTTTCGGGCACCTTCGGCTCGTCCTCGTGGCTGGTGTCGAAGAGCAGGTCCCACGCCTGCCCCTCCCGCGGCTTGGGCAGGCGGAACGGCAGCGGCTCGTGGTGGGAGTTGAACAGCAGCAACAGGGTGTCGCCCTTCATCGGCCGCCCCCGCTCGTCGGTGCCGGGGATCATGTCGCCGGCCCAGCGGACGCCGAAGCTCCGCACCCACCCGGTGTCCCACGCGTCGTCCGTCATCTCCTCGCCGGTGGCGTCGAACCACGTCACGTCCTTCACCCCCGCCCCGTGCAGCGGCCGCCCCTGGAAGAAGTGCCGCCGCTGCAACACCGGCTGACTCGACCAGATGCCGACGACGCGGCGGACGAAGGCGTGCAACTCGACCTGCTCGGCCGTCCACTCCCAGTTCAGCCAACCCAGCTCGTTGTCCTGACAGTAGGTGTTGTTGTTCCCGTCCTGGGTGTTCCCGAACTCGTCCCCGGCGAGCAGCATCGGCACCCCCTGCGACAGCAGCAGGGTGGCCAGGAAGTTCCGCTGTTGGCGGCCGCGGAGGGCGTTCACCGTCGGGTCGTCGGTCGGCCCCTCGGCCCCGCAGTTCCAGCTCTCGTTGTTGCTCTCCCCGTCCCGGTTGTCTTCGCCGTTCGCGTCGTTCCGCTTCTCGTCGTAGCTGACCAGGTCGCGGAGGGTGAACCCGTCGTGGCAGGTGATGAAGTTGATGCTGGCGTACGGCTTCCGCCCGTTGTGCGCGTACAGGTCGCTCGACCCGGACAGCCGCGTGGCCATCTCGTTGACGGTGCCGCCGTCCCCCTTCCAGAACTTCCGCACGCAGTCCCGGTACTTGCCGTTCCACTCGGCCCACCCCGGCGGGAAGTTGCCCACCTGATACCCGCCGGCCCCGACGTGCCACGGCTCGGCGATCATCTTCACCTGCGACAGCACCGGGTCCTGCG
>JBBRUO010000009.1:0-25776 GCA_038247725.1 Gemmatales bacterium | reverse complement strand
GCCGTCGTCGGGGGCATCGACCTTCACCGCACCGATAACCGTCTCCTTCTTGAAATCCTCTAAGGCGGCCTGGGTGGCCTTGGCGAACTCCTTCTTCCCGGCGACGGTGTACTCTTTCACGGCCGTTTCGTAGGCATTCTTCAGCCGCACCCCCGCCACCCGCTTCGCCTCTGTGTAATCCCTCGTCGAGACGAGCTTCGGGAGCGAGCCCTTTTCTTCCAGGGCCTTGACCTCATCGTCCACCTTGTCCAGCGCTTTCAGGTCGCCGGCCTTCGTAGCGGTCTCGGCCCGCTTCTTGAGGTCAGCGAGCAACCCGTCGCGGGCCTTCTCCATGCTCTTCTCGTACTCGGCCTTGGCGGTCGCCAGCTTCGCCCCGATGGGGTCTGGGTCTTCGTCAGCGGCGAACGCCACCCCACCGACGAGAACGACACACATCGCCAGCACGGTCGTGGAGCGGGTCATCGGCGTCACCTCGGGGTTCGTTTCGGTGGCACGGAACTGACGGAGTCCGGCTGGCCGAAACAACACGCCGATACTCTACCGGACGGAATCGCTCCCGTAAACCGTCAAGAGGTTTTCGCGTTCTCGCCCGTCCCGCCACAGCAGCCACCCGCAGCCGGCGGCGGCGGCGAGGGCGGCCCAGAACTGCGCCCCGTAGGCCATCATCAGGCGAGACTCCGTCAGCGGGGCGCTGAGGGCGAACCCGGCCGTCGTCACACCGACGGCTCCCCACGCGATGCGGCGGTCGGTCGGCGTCCGGCCGGTCAGCCCGTGCCACACCAGCGCCGTCAGCGGGAAGATCAGCCAGACGAAATAGTACGAAAACGTGTACGGCGTGCAGACGATGACCAGCACGGTGAGGATGCCGATTTCCAGCGCGTCCGACTCACGGGTGCGGCGACGGCGGGCCGGCATCACGCTCACGAACCCCAACCCCAGCAGTCCCGCGAACCCGACGATCCCGGCCAGCGCCTGCCGGTGAGTCAGAGTGACGACGTTGACGAAGACGGACTTCGGCGGCCAGTCGAAGTTGTCGGCCTCGGCGTTCACCGGTCGCAGCAGCCGGTGGCCGACGCCGAACACCGACTGGTTCCGCCACCCCAGGCTCTGCTCCGGCCGCTGTCCGAACCCCGACTCCCCCTGTTTGAACAGCATCCCGTCCGCCCACCGCTTCAACTCCGTCACGCTCCGGTCCCACCCCCGCACGGTGGCCGGCAGCGGGACGAGGAAAAGCGCCGTGAACGCCACCATCGCCGCCGCCGCCACCCACTGCCGCCGCCAGACGAGGTAGACGAGGACCACCGCCGGGAACGCCTTGATCGCCGCCGCCGCCGCCAGCAGTCCGCCGCCGACCACGCCCCGGCCCGACCGCACCAGCATCAGCCCGCCGAGGACGAGACCGAGTAGCCCCAAGTTCGGCTGCCCCAGCAGGAACATGTCGTTCACGAAGAACAGGCCGATGGCGGCGGGAATGACCCGCACCCAGAGCGACACGTCGGCCGTGCCCGCCGCCAGCCGGACACTCAGTTCCACCGCCACCGCCAGGCTGACGACGTTCAGCAGCACCAAGACGACGAGTGCCACGTCCGGGCCGAGTTCGCTGAGCAGGCCGAGCAGCAGCGCGGCGAACGGCGGGTACATGAATGGGAACACGGTGCCGGCCGCCGGCGGGTAGTAGTCGTCGCCGGACATGAAGGCACGGCCGGTGGCGTACCACAAGGGGTAATCCTTGTTCCGCCCGACCGTCGTGCCGCCCGCCTCCGCCCGCCGCCCGGCCAACTCCTCCCCGAACCACGCGGTATCGGCGTTGACGCCCGTGTTGCGGAAGTGGTTGACCAGCGGGAACGCGGCCATCACCGCGCAAGTCAGTAACAGAATGAGGGCCTGAACCCAGCGCGAACGGGGGAGTGTCACCGGCGAAATCCTGGGGGAGACGAGCGCACAATGTACTCGTTCCCCGGCGGGGCGGAAACCTGGGTTGGGCGGGGTCAAGCGCCCCGTCGGCGGCGCGGGCGGTCGTCATCGTCGTCGTCCGCATCTCCCGCCGGGCGACGGCGGCGCGGGCGGTCGTCGTCGTCCGATTCGTCCTCGTCGGCATACCGTCGGCGCGGCTTCCGAGCCGGTTTGCCCGCGCCGCCGAGGAACGAGGTACCCGTCGCGCCGATCAGGAACACCAGGGTGGCGTAGAGGGGGATTTTCCAGACCAGTTCGATGGTCATGCTGTCATCCGCCATCATCATTTCGCCGCCGCCGCCGCCCTGCGGGGCCTTGGCTTGATCTTCGTCGAAGCTCTTCTTGAGGGGGAAGCCGATCGCGGCTTGCACGCCGATCGACCCGAACGCCACCGCGCAGCAGGAGAAGACCGCCAACTTGCGGGACACCCCGCCCATCGGCAGGAACCCGAAGACGATGCCGAGGAGGACGGCCACCGGGAACAGCAACAGCAGCGGCGCGGCACCCGGCCCGCCCTCGTCCGCCTTCCCGTCCGCCGTCGGCCTGCCCTTGCCCCGATCGGCCAGCATCGGGTTCGAGAAGGTGTACCCGCCGGTGGCGATCTGCAACCCGCTCTGCGCGACGAGCGGTTGCGGGCCGGTCGGCATCCCGCCCGTCATCGGGTCCGGCTTCGCGCCCGGTTTGGGCGTACACTGAATCTCGATCCACGGCAGGAAGAACAGGAGCAGGCAGAAACAGAGTTGAATCGGCGAGAGAAGCTTGAGCATGACGCACCCGCGAGGCCGGAATCGGTGTGGAGGGGATGGTAACAGCCCCCGGCCTTGAGGCAACGAAAAAGCCTTGAATGTCGGGCGGCCAGCGCGGCCGCCGCGTCACCGGAACGGCCCGCCGAGGGATTCCAGGAAGAACTCCACGTCCTCGGCGTCCGGGGTCAGGTGCGGCCCCTCGACGGCGAGATAAACGGCGTGCCCGCTCACCCGGTACACCCGCGCCACCCGGCTCCACACCTCGCCGGGGCGGGTGAAGTGGTACTCCTTGCCGGTCAGCGTCTCTCGCGTCACCCGGTCCCGCAGGGCGACCGGCCGCTCGGCCAGCAGGGTCGCGCCGGGGGCCGCCGCCCGCACCGCCGCCCCCACCCCCTCGAACCAGACGTGGTCGGCGTCCCACGGCTTCACCCCCGCCACCCGCGCGACCGCCGCCGTGTACACCTCCGACCCCGGCCGGTCGGGGTCGGCGAAGGCGTAGGCCTTCGACGCCCAATCCGCGAACGGCGAGGTCGCGTTCACTTCCGCCGTGCCGGCCGGGTGTTTGAAGTTGTAGCCGATGAGTCGCGGCTTCTCGTCCGGCGGCTCGGCGTGGAACGTCTTCCAGTTCAGGTGCCCGCGGTTGAACACCCGCCGCATGTCTTGCAGCCACTCCTTCTTGACGACGAACAGGAACCCGGCCGTCAGGTACGCCAGCACCAGCAGGGTGACCATCGCCTTCACCCGCGCGGACAGCGACCAGCGGTTCACGTAGACGGTGCCGAACCCCAGCCCGCTGGCCCCGACGGCGATGGCCACCGGGACGGCGAACGACATGACGACTTCCCGCTGCGTGAGCGCGGCCATCAAGAGCCACAGCAGGGGAATGCCGAACGGCAGCAGCGCGAGGGCGATCAGCCCGCCCGTCGGTGCCGTCAGTTCGACCTCCGGCGCGGGCGGTTCCGGCTCCTCCCACACCACCGGGGTCGGCGGCTTCGGGCGGGGGCGGACCACCGGCACCGGCCCCACGTCGGCCCGGCGGACGACCGGCGGGTCGTCCGGCGACGGCTCGGGGCGGGCGACGAACGTGACCGCGCAGCGGGGGCAGGCGACCTCCAGGCCGACCGCGTCGGCCGTCACCCGTGACAGTTGCCGGCACCCGGCACATCGAACGACGACGGTATTCATGCTCCCAGTTTAGGTGCGCCGGCGGCCGCGTGGAAGTGGGGCGGCCGGGCGGTCATTTCGCCGGCGGTGGGGAGTTGGTGAGGTGAGGCGCGGGCGGGGGCACGACCGACTCCGGCAGCGACTTCATCTGTCGCAGCAAGGCGTCGGAGAATTTGCCGATGGCCTGCGTCTTGGCCTTGGTGATGGCGTCCTTTTCCTCGATCAGGAACGACGGGCGGACGATCTTCCCGACCCCTTCGGCCTGCGCCGACGTGTACAGGAACCCGTTGTCCACGTCGAACAGACAGCCCTCGATCATGAACAGCGAATCGACGTGGCTGCCCGGCACCAGGTACCCGCCGACGATGGTGAGGTACAGCACGGCCGCCGGGTTCATGTACGAGTCGGACTGCGACGCCCCGTCCACGACCAGCAGCACGTCGGCCCCGCACTTCGCCGCCGCCAACTGCAACTCCTTCAGTTCGCCCTTGCCGACGAGCATGTCCGGCAGCGCGAACACCTCCGACGCGATCCCCTCCCGCTTCAGCATCCCGGCCAGCGGCTCCAGCGCCGCCCGGTCGTCCGCCGACCACCGCCAGTCGCCGCGGTGGCTCGGCTTGAGGCAGTACGCGATCCGGCACGGGAACTTCAATTGCGGCTTCAGCGACCGCGCCTCGGCGATGGCCGCGTCGGTCACTTGCAACGAACCGTCGTTCAGTCGCTCGCGGAGGAGGTCGCGGTTGAAGCCGTTGGCGCACCCGGCGAGAAGCGCCGGCGCGCAGCAGATGAGGGCCTTCCAGGCGTTCACGGGGCACCTCGCGGGTGGGGTTCCGACGGACTGATTACCGATTGGGCGAAGCCCGTACGCGACCCGCGCCGCCGCGTCAACGCCGACCGAAATCGCCGGCGGGGATGAATTTTCCGCCACGGACCTTGCCGGACCCCACACCAGTCGGTTCCAATTCCCCCACACACCACCCGGCGGGAGGAGTCGTCATGAGCGAGCGCACCTTCGAGTTCCAGGACGGCAAGTCCAACAAGTTCTGGGCCATCTCCGTGTCCGGCGATAGTCACACGGCCCGCTACGGGAAGATCGGCAGCAAAGGGCAATCGACGACGAAGACGTTCCCGACCGCCGAGAAAGCCCAGGCCGATGCGGACAAACTGATCGCCGAGAAGACCGGCAAGGGGTACAAGGAGACGACCGTCGGCGGCGCGACCGAGGCCAGCGAACCGGAACCGCCCGCCGAAGAGCCGGAAGTTGTCCCAAAGAAAGCGGCCGCGAATGAGCCGAAAACTGCCGTGGCGGAAGTCGCCGCGTCGGAGCCTCTCGCGGAGGTTGCGATCACGGCCCCGGCCAATCCACTCGCGGTGTCGAATGACATCGAGTTGTCCCCGGAAGATTCCCTTTGGGTGACCTATGGCGAGCGTCCGCCATTCACGCCGACGACGGCCGAGAAATTCACGCCCACGCAGTTCCTCGCCAAACTCGACAACCCGGAACAGTTCTTCGACAAGAAGACCGACTGGCGCCAGCCGTTCAAGTGGTTGAACGAGTTGATGAAGACGACGATTCCCCGGTTGAGCGACGCCGAGCAGGAGCAGGCGCGGGCCATCCTTCGCCCTCAGGTCGCGCTCATCAACTGGCCCAGCCAGAATTCCGACTACCTCCCGCCCGCGTTCGCCCTCGCGGCTTTGCTCGGCCTGCACGACGAAACCGAGGCGGTGGTGGCGTCGTGGGCGGACGAGTCGGCGTCTCTGAAGGTGGCCGGCTACCTCCTCCACTACAAACACCCGGCCCGGATGGTATTCGGTCTCGGTTCCAGAGAGAAAGTGCTCGCGCACGGCCGCCGGCTGAAACTGCACCTCGACCACCCGGAGTACGTCGTCGGCTGGCTGGCGCACACCGGCACCGACGCGCTGGACATGATCCGCGATTCGATCCTGGCGACCGACCGGAAAGAGGACGCGGCCAAACTGCTGGAGGAGTTCTGCCGGGTGAAGTCGCCCGTCGCCGCGCCGTTCATGCTGGAACTGATGCTGGACTCCAAAGCCCCCGCCCTCGCGCGGAGTTGGTTGTCGCAGAACCCCGCCAGTGCCGCCGACGGCCTCGCCAGACTCGCGGCCGGGAAGGGGAAACTCGCCGACGCCACCAAGGAGTTCTTCACCGAGTTGAAGGCGAAGGGGCAGACGGAACTGATTCTCGCCGCCATCGCCGCGCACCCCGAAGCCGCGACCGCGCTGCAAGCCATCCTCGACCACCAGGAGAAGGCGCACCCCATTCTCGACCGCGCCGCGATGCCGGGCGAGTTGCGGGAAGCGTTCGAAGCGATGGTGAAGAAACCCAGCCCGCTGCCGGACTGGATTTCCGTCGCCACCTTGCCGCCGATTCTCGTGGCCGGCGCGCGCCTGACCGAAGCCGACGTGGTCGTGATGCTCGACTGGTTCCGCGTGTTCAAAGGCGAAGACCGACCGGCGGTGACGGTCGCGCTGAAGAAGCACGCCGAGGCGCGGTCGCTCGACGCCTTCGCGTGGGCCGTTTTCCAGGCGTGGGGCAAGGCCGGCTTCCCGCCGAAGGACAAGTGGTGTTTCCAGACGTGCGGCTGGATCGGCGGGGATAACACGGCCCGCCAACTGACGCCGTCGATCCGCGAGTGGCCCGGCCAGAGCCAGCACCAGCGGGCGAAGGTCGGCCTGGAAGTGCTGCGGATGATCGGCACCGACATCGCCCTGACCATGCTCAACGGCATCGCCCAGAAGTTGAAGTTCGCCGCGCTCAAGGCCCGCGCCCGCGAGTTGATGGAGTTGATCGCCACGGATCGCGGCATGAGTCGGGCGGAGTTGGAAGACCGCATCGTCCCGGATTTGGACCTGGATGAGAACGGCGTGCGGGTGTTCGACTACGGCCCCCGGCAGTTCCGGCTGGTCATCGGCCCGGACCTGAAGCCCGCCGTGAAGGGGCCGGACGACAAGGTGAAGACGAGCCTGCCCGCGCCGAACAGCAAGGACGACGCCGAGAAGGCGAAGGTGGCCAAGGCCGACTGGACCGCGTTCACGAAGACGCTGAAGGGCGTGTTGGAGTTGCAGCGGGCGCGGCTGGAACAGGCGATGGTGACGATGCGGCGGTGGTCGGTGCCCGACTTCGAGACATTCCTCGTGAAGCATCCGGTCATGACGCACCTGACCCGCCGGCTGGTGTGGGGGCAGTACACGTCGCCGACCGCCGTGGCCGCCGCCTTCCGCGTCACCGACGAGTTCGAGATCGCCGACGCCGGTGACAAGCCGCTGGCACTGGACCCGGCGCTGCCCGTCGGCCTCGTCCACCCGATGCACCTGGCGGAGGCGGACAAGAACGCCTGGGGGCAGGTGTTCGGCGACTACGAGATCGTGCCGCCGTTCCCGCAACTGGCCCGCCCGGTGTACGCGCTGGAAGAAAAGGAGAAGGCCGAGACCAGCCTGAACCGCTTCCCGACCGACCGCATCCACACCGGCAAGTTCCGCGGCGACACCGAGAAGCGGGGCTGGGAGAAGGGGCCGGCGCGGGACGGCGGGGCCATCTGGGAGTACTCCAAGTGGTACCCGGCCGCCGGCGTGACCGCGTTCCTGACCATCGAACCCGGTGTCAACGCCGGCGGGTTCGACCTGGACGACGAGCAGACCATCACCGACTGCCACTTCGTGACCGGCACGGCGGCGAGCTACCCGTACAGCACCCGCGAGAAACCCGCACTGGTCCTCGGCACGGTGAACCCCGTCGTCGTCAGCGAGACGCTCGCCGACCTGTACGCCCTGACCTCGAAGTCCGCGTGAGAGCCAGTTGATGAGCGACGACATCCCGGCCGCGCTCCGGTCGCACCTGAAGCTGGCCCTGGTGCCCGGCCTCGGCCCGAAGCGGACCCGCGCGATCCTCGACCACTTCGGCACCGCCGACGCCGCGCTGATGGCGACCGTCGCCCAGTTGCAACAGGTGCCGCTGATCGGGGCCGACCTCGCGGCCAAGTTCGCCGCGGCCTTCAAAACGGTGGACGAAACCGCCGAGTGGGAGTTGCTGAAGACGCACGGCGTGTCGGTCGCGCTGCCCGACGACCCGGCGTACCCCGAGCGCCTGGCCGCCATCGACGACGCCCCGCCGCTGCTGTACTACCGGGGCGGCTGGCGACCCTCGGATGCCGACGCCGTCGGCATCGTCGGCTCGCGGGCGTGTACCAGTTACGGGCTGAAGATGGCCGAGCGGATCGCGGGCGATCTGGCGAAGGCCGGGTGGTGCGTGGTGTCCGGGTTGGCGCGGGGCATCGACGGCGCGGCGCACAAGGGCGCGCTCAAGGCCGGCGGGCGGACCGTCGCGGTACTCGCCGGCGGGCTGAGCCGCATTTACCCGCCCGAACACGACGGCCTCGCGGCGCAAGTCGCGGCACAAGGCGCGCTGCTGACGGAAACCCCGCTGACGGTGCAGCCGCAACCCGGCATGTTCCCCGCGCGGAACCGCATCATCAGCGCACTGAGCCGGGGCATTGTCGTCATCGAGGCGAACGCGAAAAGTGGGGCGCTCATCACCGCCACGCACGCCGCCGAGCAGGGGCGGGAGGTGTTCGCCCTGCCGGGGAACGCCGACAGCGCCGCCAGCGCCGGCTGCCACGAACTGATCCGCAAGGGGGTCCGGCTGGTGCGGTCGGCCGACGACATCATCGAGGACCTGCGCGGCATCGCCCCGCCCGACCCACCCAGGCGGATCGACCCGCCGGAGAAGCGGCGGCCGCTGCTCGACCCGCCGGCCGCGCCGACTCCGACCGAACCGCCGCCGGGGCTGGACGACCTCCAGCGGCGCGTCTGGGACGCACTGGACTCGCCCAAGCACGCCGACGTGCTGTCGCGGGAGTTGGGCGTCCCGGCCCACGAGCTGACCGGGGTGCTGACGAAGATGGAGATGCGGCGGGCCGTCCGCCGCCTGCCGGGGAACACGTTCGAGCGGCGGTGACGGCCCGGCCGCCTCACCCGTCCGTCCGCGTCGGGATCTTGCCGGTGAGCACCAGCACCCAGCGGGCCGCCGCCCACAGCACCAGGCTGAACACGCTGCTCAGCACGAACACCACCAGCCCGATGTTCAGCGCCAGCGCGGTGTCGGACATCTTGCCGATGGCGTTCCCGCGCGGGAACACGTCCGACACCAGCAGGTAACCAGCGCTCAGGGTCGTCGTGGACACCCACAGCATCGGCAGCAGGGTGACGAAGGCGAACTTCGCCCGGCCGATGTTCACCAGCCACGTCGTCACCAGCGCCAGCGCCAGCACCGCCAGCGCCTGGTTGGCGATGCCGAACATCGGCCAGATGGTGGCGACCGACCCGGAGTGGATGAGCCAGCCCCAGCCGGCGGTAATCACCCCGCTGGCGATCAGCGCGCCGGGCAGCCAGCCCGGCCGGGCGAACGGGGGGTACGCGCGACCGACCGTCTCTTGCAGCAGGAACCGGCCGATGCGGGTGCCGGCGTCGATGGTGGTGAGGATGAACAGCGCCTCGAACATGATGGCGAAGTGGTACCAGTACTTCAGCAGCCAGTCGGCCGTGACGCCGAAGGTGCGGAAGGCGTCCTCGAACACCACCGACATGCCGACGGCCAGCGTCACCGCCCCGCCGGTGCGACCCCGCAACGATTCGCCGCCGACCTTCTCTTCGATCTGCCCCAGGTGGCCGAGGCCGTTGGCGTTCGCCGCGTGCAGCGGGTCGTCGCCGTACTTCGCCTCCACCTCCTTCACCTGTTCGGAGTATTGCGGCAAATCATCAATCGCGACGTTAATATCGTAATAGATGGTGTTCGGCAGCGCGGCGGCGGCAATCAGCGCGGTAATCCCGACCAGCCCTTCAATCAACATCGCGCCGTAGCCGATGGTGCGGATGTGCGACTCCTTCTCCACCATCTTCGGCGTGGTGCCGCTACTCACCAGCGCGTGGAACCCGCTGACCGCCCCGCACATGACGCAGATGAAGACGAACGGGAAGATGCCGCCGGCCTTAAACGTCGGCCCGCCGTTCATGAACACCGCGTTGAACTTCGGCGCTTCCAGCGGCGGGTTCGCCACGCACACCGACACGACGAGCAGGATCACGGTGCCGATCTTCAAGAAGCTACTCAGGTAGTCGCGCGGCCCCAACAGCAGCCACACCGGCAGCACCGCCGCGAAGAAGCCGTAGATGCACAACGCCCAGATGGTTTGCGTGCGGGTGAGCGAGAAGTACGGCTCCAGGCTCGACCCCGGCACGAACCCGCCGAGCACCACCGCCCCCAGCGTCATCGCCCCGCCGACCAGCGACGCCTCAACGACTTTCCCCGGCCGGATGCGATACATCCACAACCCGACCAGCAGCGCGATGGGGATGGTACAAGCGATGGTGAACGTGCCCCACGAACTGCCGGGGATCACCTGCGTGCAACCAGCGGGAAGGGTGTACTGCAGAGGGCTCTCGGCGGCCCCGCCGAGGGTGCCCTCGGCGGGGCAACGAACCGCGAACGCCTCCGAACGGACGGTCGGCGAGTCGTTCGGCGAGTACCGCACCTGGCACCCGGCGGGAAACTGATAAACTCCTCCGCCTTCCGTTACCGCGGCCGGGGACGTAATCCGCATCCCCGCCGGCAGTTTCGCCTCCTCCCCACCGAGGGCCTTCACCACGACGATGCCCAACCCCGCCAGGGCGATGACAATGATGAACAGGATGGCGATACTGGCCACCACCGACGCCGGCCCGCCGAGTTCCCGCCGGGCGATCTCGGCCAAGGATTTGCCGTCCCGCCGCACACTCGCGGCCAGTACCAGCATGTCTTGCACGGCCCCGGCCAGGCACACGCCGACGATCAGCCAGAGCAACCCCGGCATGTACCCGTATTGCAGTGCCAGCACCGGCCCGATGAGCGGCCCGGCCCCGGAGATCGCCGCGAAGTGGTGGCCGAACAGCACCCACTTGCTGGTCGGGTGGTAGTTCTGCCCGTCGTTCAACCGCACCGCCGGTGTCACCCGGCTGTCATTCAGCACGGCCACCTTCGCCGCCAGGAACGCCGAGTAGTAGCGGTAGGCGATGGCCAGCACGCACAGCGCCCCGACCATGATCGGCATGGCGTGCAGGACCAGTTGCCCGTGCTGGTTGTAATGGAAGAGGGCGACGGCGAACGGCGGCATGGGAAAGCACCGGTGGGAGTTCGGGGTAGCGTACCAAACCGGAGGGGGGCCGTCTGCGACGGATTCTCCGTAGAATGCCGCGTGCCCGCCACCCACCGAAAGGCCCCATCCGCATGAAGTCCCGCCGAACCGCGTTCACACTCATCGAACTGCTGGTCGTCATCGCCATCATCGCCATTCTGATCGGCCTGTTGCTGCCGGCGGTGCAGAAGGTCCGCGCCGCCGCCGCCCGCATGAGCTGCCAGAACAACCTGAAGCAGATCGCCCTTGCCTGCGCCAACTACGAGGTGGCGGTCGGCAACTACCCGCCGTCGAACTCGTTCACCCCGCTGAACGGCTGGGCGGTGCTGGTGCTGCCATACCTGGAGCAGGAGAACGTCCGCAACATTTACGTGATGTCCGCCAACTGGTACGACCCGGCGAACCAGCCGGCCCGTACCGCCACCGTGAAGACGTTCCTCTGCCCCGCGGCGAACGGCGGGCGGACGGGGCAGTCGGTGGTCAACGGGGTCACTTACGCGGCCGCCGCCTGGGACTACACGAACATCGCGGTGGTCGCGCCGGGGCTTCTGGCGTACCTCGGGTATCCGGGCGTGAACCCGGCCAGCCAGCCGACCTACGAGGGCTACTGGCGCGGCGTGATGAGTTCCAAAGGGTCCACGGTCGCGCAGATTACCGACGGGCTGTCGAACACGATCCTGTTCACCGAGGACGCGAACCGCCCCGAATACTGGGTGAAAGGCCGACGGGAAACGACGCTGACACCGCCGGTGATGCCGGGCGGTCCCGGATTGGTGAACGGCGGCGTGTGGGCCGACCACCAACAGGGGTTCGGCATCGAGGGCACCACCGCCGACGGCCTCACCATGATCGGCGACTGCGCGGTGAATTGCAGTAACGACTACGAGGTGTATGCGTTTCACACCGGCGGGGCGAACGCGGCGATGGCCGACGGCAGCGTCCGCTTCCTCCGCGACAGCATGCCCATCCGCACCCTGGCGGCGCTCGCCACCCGCGGGGCCGGGGAAGTGATTTCGGAGTGAATTCACACTGCGAGTCGGAACTCGCGGTAGCGGCTTCCGTCGCGGAGATAGCACACACCCGCCGCTTCGGGTACAACACACCCTCTCTCACCCGCCGGAGTCTCTCCATGTCCCGTGCGCCGACTCTCGCCGCCGTCGTTCTACTCGCCCCGCTGTTCTCGCTGCTGGCGGCGGACCCGCCGAAGCCGTTGCCCGACGGCACCGAGAAGGCCCTGACGCAGATTCCGCAGTTCAAGCTGCCACCGGGGATGAAGGCCGAACTGTGGGCGGCCGAGCCGTTGCTCGGGTCGCCAGTGGCCATCAGCGTGGACGAGAAGGGCCGGGTGTACGCCGCCGAGGAGTACCGCCTCGGCGCGGGGGCGGCCGAGAACCGCGGCAACCCGGCGTTCGACTTCACCTTCTTCCTCGACGACGACCTGCAAACTCGCACCCTGGCCGACCGGCTGAAGTCGTACAAGAAGCACGCCGACAAGCTGCCCGGCGGGTTCGATTACTTCACCAAGAACGCGGACCAGGTGCGGCGGCTGGAAGACACGAGCGGTAGCGGGCACGCGACCACCAGCACCGTCTTCGCGGGCGGGTTCAACAAACCGCTCGACGGACTCATGGCCGGCGTGCTGGCCTTCGACGGCGACGTGTACGCCACGTGTATACCGAGCCTGTACAAGTTCAAGGACACCAAAGGCACCGGGGTCGCGGACAAGAAGCAGGAGTTGCTCACCGGGTTCGGGGTGAACATCGCCTTCTATGGCCACGACTTGCACGGCCTCATCATGGGGCCCGACGGCCGGCTCTACTTCAGCGTCGGCGACCGCGGGTACAACGTGACCAGCAAGGAAGGCAAGCAGTTCGAAGGGCCGCGGAACGGGGCCGTGTTCCGCTGCAACCCGGACGGCACCGAGTTCGAGGTGGTGCATCGCGGCCTCCGCAACCCGCAAGAACTCGCCTTCGACCAGTTCGGCAACCTGTTCGCCGACGACAACAACTGCGACAAGGGCGACCACGGCCGGCTGGTCTACATCTGCGACGGCGGCAACAGCGGCTGGAACATGGCCTACCAGACCATTCTCGACCCGTACCTGACGGGACCGTGGCACGCCGAGCGGCTGTGGTACGAACCGCACCAGGGGCAGGCGGCGTACATCGTGCCAACGGTCGGGGCCATCGGCACCGGGCCGAGCGGGTTCCTGTTCACCAGCGGCACCAGCCTGGCGAAGCGGTACGAGAACGCCTTCATTATGTGCAATTACACTGGCAACGGCGGGCTGGAAGCGTTCAAGCTGAAGCAGAAAGGGGCGGGCTACGAGATCGTCGATTCCCACGACTTCCTGAAGCCGATTCGCGCCACCGACGCCGAGTTCGGCCCGGACGGCAAGCTGTACGTCGCCGACTTCGTGGACCTGAACTGGGACGGCCGCACCGCCGGCGGCCGCATTTACACCGTCTTCGACCCGAAGAAGCTGGAAGACCCGGTGGTCGTGCAGACAAAGAAGTTATTCGCGGAAGGGTTCCAACAGCGCAAGCCGGCGGATTTGTATAAGCTGCTGAGCCACCCGGACATGCGCATCCGCCAGCGGGCGCAATTCGCGCTCGTGGACCAGGGCGCGATTGAAGAACTTAAGAAAGCCGCTAAGGTCGGGGAGAATCTTTACGCCCGGCTGCATGCCGTCTGGGGGCTGGGGCAACTGGTGAAGACGAAGCCGGACGCCGTTCAACCGCTCATCTCGATGTTATTTGAACAGGAACCCGAAGTGCGAGCGCAGACGGCGAAGACACTCGGCGACCGGGGTGTTGCCAAGGCCGCTGCCGACCTGACGAACCTGCTCGCCGACCGCGAGCCGCGGGTCCGGTTCTTCGCCGCGGAGGCGGTCGGCAAGCTGAAGCACAAGCCGGCGGTGGAGTCGTTGTTCGAGGTCCTTCGCACGAACGCCGACGCCGACCCGTTCCTGCGACACGCGGCCGTCACCGCCCTGGCCCGCATCGGCGACACCGCCGCGCTGAAGGCCCGCGAGGGCGACCAGTCCGCGGCCGTGCGGATGGCCGTCGTGCTGGCGTACCGCCAACTCGGTGACAAGCGGGTGTCGGTGCTGATGAAGGACGCGGACCTGTTGGTCCGCACCGAAGCCGCACGGGCAGTCCACGACCTGCCACTGGAAAGCGAGTACCCGAAGCTGGCGGCGGTGTTAACCGACCTCGGTACGACGGCACTGGCCGACGCCGACCCCCTGCTCCGTCGGGCCATCGACGCCAACTTCCGCCTCGGCGCTGCGGAGAACGCCAAGGCGGTACTGCGCGTGGTGCTGAACCCGAGTGCCTCCACCGCCATCCGCTCCGAGGCACTGGCGTGCCTCCGCGACTGGGCCGAGCCGGGGAACCGCGACCGCGTCACCGGGTTCTGGCGACCGCTGCCGATGCGGGACGCCGAGATCGCCCGCGACGTGGTGCAGACGGGGCTGAACGACCTGCTCACGAAGACCAGCGGTCGGTTGCAACTGGAAGCGATTCAACTCGTCGCCAAACTCGGAGTGACGGTGGACCGGAAGGCCGTCGCGGAGTGGGTACTCGACGAGACGCGTGACCCGCAACTCCGGGCCGCGTCGCTCCGGCTGCTCGTGAACTCCGGGAACAGACTCACCGACATGACGGCGATCAACGCCGCACTCGCGGACAAGTCGCCGATCCTGCGCGCGACTGCTCGTGACGTGTTCGCCAGCGTCAACCCGGACAACTCGGTTGAGTACCTGCGGAAAGCCCTTGGCGATACCAAATTCACCACGTTCGAGAAGCAGCAAGCCGTGACCACCCTCACCCGGTTGAAGAACCCGGAAGCGGTGACGGTGCTGGACGGCCTCGCGGCGAAGTTGGCCGACGACAAACTCGCGGCCGAGTTGAAAGTGGACGTGTGGGACGCACTGAAGGCCGCGCCGAACCCGAAGCGGGATGCCGCGCGGAAGAAGTTCGAAGGCGGCATGAAGACGGACCCGGTCGGCAAGTTCGCCGTCAGCCTGACCGGTGGGGACGCGGCGCGGGGCAAGGAGATCTTCTTCAGCAACACGGCCGCCCAGTGCGTCCGCTGCCACAAGGCCGAGGGCGTCGGCGGCATCGCCGGGCCGGATCTGAGCGACGTGGCCAAACGGCACCCGCAGAAGGCCCGCGAGTACCTGCTCGAGTCGGTCGTTCTGCCGGGTGCCCAGATCGCCAAGGGGTATGCCAGTGTGACGCTAAGTCTGGCCGACGGACGAACGCTGGCCGGCGTCATTCAAGACGAGACAAAGGCCACGATCACTCTGAAACTGCCCGACGGCAAGACGGCCACGGTCCCGGTCGATGACATCGACAAACGGACGGTGCCGACTTCGCCGATGCCGTCGGCCGAGAAGGTGCTGACCCACCGCCAGATGCGCGACCTGATCGAGTACCTGAGCAGTATGAAGTAACTGAGGGTGGGTCGCTCTCCCCGAGAGCGACTCCTCAAGGCACCGACTCGCGGAAAGAGTCGGCTACGCTATCAAGAACAGCCTCCCATGTCCCGTCCCACCAACCTGCCGGCGGTCACGGCCGACGCCCCACTTCTGGCGTGGCTGCTGACCGCGCTCGCGCCGATGAGCCGGACGAAGGTGAAGGAATTGCTGGCACGCGGCGGCGTGTCGGTGAACGGCACCCCGACCACGCAGTTCAACCACCCGTTGACGCCGGGCGACCGCGTGACCGTCGGCAAGCCCGCCGTCCGGGACACGAGCCTTTCAGCGGCGAGCATCACCGTTGTCCACGAGGACGCCTCGGTCATCGTCCTGGACAAACCGGCCGGGTTGCTCACCGTCGCCACGGACGCGGAGAAGGCCGACACCGCCTTCGCCCGGCTGAGCGCACACCTGGACGCCCGCGACGCCGGCCGGCCGTTCGTCGTGCATCGACTGGACCGCGACACGTCCGGCCTGCTGCTGTTCGCCCGCTCGGCGTACACCCGCGACGCCCTGCAAGACGGCTGGCAGGCGTTGACGAAGACATACCTCGCCGTGGTCCAGGGCCGGCCACCGAAAGCCGACGGGCGGATCGAGAACGTCCTCGCCGAGGGAAAGGACCTGCGGGTGCGGGTGTGCGCGGCGGGTGAACCGGACGCGAAGCGGGCCGTGTCGGAGTACCGCGTGCTGGAATCGAACGGCCGCTTCTCGCTGGTTGAGGTGACACTGGTGACGGGCCGCAAACACCAGATCCGCGTTCACATGACCGCACTGGGGTGCCCGATCATCGGCGACCCACTGTACGGCCGCGCGGCGAACCCGGCCGGGCGACTGGCCCTGCACGCCGCGCGGCTGGAGTTCCCGCACCCGATCAGCGGGGAACTCATCCGATGCGAGTCCCCCCTGCCGGACCCGTTGCGAAGAATCGTCGGCGGGTGAAACCCACCCCGAGGAGCCGACATGCTCGAACTTCGCCCCGGTTGCGAGTGCTGCGACCGCGACCTGCCGCCGGACTCCCCCGACGCCCGCAGATGCTCGCTCGAGTGTACCTTCTGCGTCGAGTGTGCCGACGGCACGTTGCGCGGCCGGTACCCGTACTGCGGCGGCGAACTGGTCTGGCGACCAATTTGCCCCGTGGAGAAACTGGCGAAGGACCCGCCCTCGGCCAAGTGGATCATCCGCGCGAACTGCACCAATGGCGCGGGTTCGCGAGTCGCCGATTTTTCCCTTGCTCATCCGCCCAACCGGCGTCATGCTGAATGACATCATCATCTCATCCGTGCCCGTGGTCCGGTTGTGTCGCGCCCGTTAACCGAAATCCCCCACACTTCACCGGTGAATCCTCGGTCGGCCCGTGTGCGGTCCGCCCCGACGTGATACCGTATCCGCAACCCCAGGAGTGCCGCGTCATGGCCAAGGCCCCGAGCGACTACACGGACATTCTCGTCCGCAAGCAGGTGTTGAGCGCCGAGCAGATGGAGGAAGCTCGCGGCATCGCCACGAGCCAGGGGGTGAAAGTCCAGGACGCGCTCGCGCGGCTGAACTACGCCAACCCGCTCGAAATCACCCAGGCGATGGCCGAGTTCCACAACGTCGAGTTCATCGACCTGACCGACGTGGAGATCCCGAAGGCGGTCATCGAACTGGTGCCCGAGTCGGTGGCCCGCGAGAACGTCGTCATCCCGCTGACGCTGGAAGGGAACACCCTCAAACTGATCGTCGCCGACCCGACCAACTTCGAAGCGTTCCAGAAACTCCAGTTCATCCTGAACAAGGACATCCAGCCGGTGCTGGCCGTCCAGGAGCAGATCACCGACGCCATCAACCGGAACTACGGCCAGAGCGAGACGGAGTCGATGGACTCCATGCTCGCCGAGTTCACCGGCACGCAGATCGACAGCACCCAGATCGAGAACGCCGGGTCCATCTCCGACGCCTCCGAGTCCGACGCGCCCGTGGTGAAGCTGGTCAACCTGATCATTCAAGAGGCGGTGCAACTCCGGGCGTCCGACATCCACGTCGAGCCGTTCGCCGACCGCGTCCGCATCCGCTACCGGATTGACGGCAACATGATCGAACGAGACGCCGCGCCGCGGCGGTTGCTGTCCTCGTTCTTGGCTCGCCTCAAAGTGATGGGGAGTATCGACATCACCGAGAAGCGCCGCCCGCAGGACGGCCGGATCAAGACGACGGTGCAGGGGAAACACTACGACATGCGGGTGAGCATGCTGCCGACCGTTCACGGTCAGTCGTGCGTCATGCGGATTCTTGACCGGGGGAACATCACGGTCAACATTCGCGACCTCGGCTTCGCCGAAGACGACTACATGCGGTTCCAGCAGATCATCAAACGGCCCAACGGCATCTTCCTCGTGACCGGGCCGACCGGGTCCGGGAAGACGACCACCCTGTACGCCGCGCTCAACGAACTGAACCGCCCTGACCGCAAGATCATCACCGCCGAAGACCCGGTGGAATACTATCTGCCAGGCATCAACCAAGTGGAAGTCCGGCATAACATCGGACTGAACTTCGGGCGGATCATCCGCGCCATGCTCCGGCAAGCCCCGAACATCATCCTGGTCGGGGAAATCCGGGACAAGGAGACGGCCGAGATCGCGGTCCAGGCGTCTCTCACCGGACACTTGGTATTCAGCACCTTGCACACGAACGATGCGCCCAGTGCGGTGACGCGACTGACGGACATCGGGGTCGCGCCGTTCCTCATCGCCAGCTCCGTCATCGCCATCATGGCCCAGCGGTTGGTCCGCGTGAACTGCGTCAAGTGCCGCGAACCCTTCACCCCGGACCAGGGTTCCATCGACTCCGCCGGCATCACGCCGGAGCAGGTGGCGAAGGCCACCTTCATGAAAGGGCGCGGGTGCAACCACTGCCGCCAGTCGGGGTATCGCGGGCGGATCGGCATCTTCGAGATGATGCGGATGTCGTCTCACTTGCGGGAACTCACGTTCGCCCAGGCCCCGTCCCAGGACTTGCGGCGGAAGGCTCGCGCCACCGGCATGAGGAGTTTGCTGGAAGACGGGATCCAGAAAGCACTTAAGGGAAGCACGACGCTGGAGGAGGTGCTCAGCACCTGCCACGCGGAGTTGATGGTGAAGTCGATCGCCGGCGACCCGACCGAGTGACGCCAACGGATAGTCACCCCGGCAGGTTCGTGGTCGGTTCCGGGGCATGATCGAGGCAGGTTAGGTGAGGCGAAGTCGCGGTTTCTACGTCCGCAACGTTGTTATGGTGGCGTTTCAAACGCGAAACGTCTTCGCGCGAGTCGTCGGCGGAATCCGGCGACCGCGTGTCGGTCTCAGTGAGGGCGGTGGGTCCGGTTCGGGTGCCGCGGGCACTCGGGCGCGTGCCTGCCATTGAGTACGTTCTTTTTTTGGCGCGGCGGTGGCGGCGGCGAATACTGAGACAGCCGGGGAGCGATTCGGTCTCGCAACCGAGTGGTCCGGTCGGAAGTCCAGTCTCGCGTCGTCGTCTCGCGGTCGCGCCGGTCCCAATACGGGGGGATTCCGTGGCTGTTGCAATGGAGAAGTTGCTGTCCACAGTCATCCAACTGAAGGCCAGCGACTTACACATCAGTGTCGGCCAGCCGCCCGTGGTGCGGCACAACGGCCGCATGCGCAAGCTCGACGCGAAGGTGCTGGACACCGACGACACGGCCGCGCTCATGAAGTCCATCACCCCCGACCGCTGCCAGCAAGAGCTCCAGCAGAAGGGGGGGGCCGACTTCGCCATCGAGTACGTGGACGGCTACCGCTTCCGGGTGGCCATCTTCAAGCAGCGGGGCAGCATCGGCATGGTGCTGCGGCGGATCCCCAGCGCGTTCCTGTCGTTCGAAATCCTGCGGATGCCCGAAGCCATCCGCTCGCTCATCGTCCGCCCGCGGGGGCTGCTGCTGGTGACGGGGCCGACGGGGTCGGGGAAGACGACATCCCTGGCGTCGATGGTGAACTTCATCAACGACAACTATGACCGCCACATCATTACCCTGGAAGACCCGATCGAGTACTTCCACAAACACAAGAAGTGTACGGTCAACCAGCGGGAGATCGGCACCGACGTGCCGGACTTCAAGGAAGGGATCCGGCGGGCGCTGCGGATGGACCCGGACGTGATCCTCGTCGGCGAAATGCGGGACTTGGAAACGATCCACGCGGCCATTGAGGCGGCCGAAACCGGCCACGTCGTGTTCGGCACCCTGCACACGTCCGGGGCGGCGTCTACCGTCAACCGGATCATCGACGTGTTCCCGAAGGACCAACAGGATCAGGTGCGGACGCAGTTGTCCACGGCGCTGATGGGGGTCCTGTCCCAGGCGCTGCTGCCGAAGAAGCCGGAAGGCGTGATCGCGGCTTACGAGATGATGGTGGTGACGCCCGCCATCGCCAACCTGATCCGCGAGAACAAGGTGTACCGGATCGACTCGGCCATCCAGACCGGACGGAAGGAGGGCATGTTCCTGCTCGACGAGTCGCTCTTCCGCCTGTGGAAAGACGGCCTGTGCGAGAAGGAAGAGGTGCTGCTGAAGTCCAACCGGCCGAACGACTTGGCCGCCAAGATCGCCCAGGCCGAACGCGGGTTGGACGAAGACGGCGACGAAGACGGTGACGATGATGAGGACGAGGAGGAGGACGACGAGGACGAGGACGAAGCGCCGCAGAAGAAGCCCTGGAAGGGCAAGTAGCGCTTCGCGGTTTCCAGTTTCAGAGTTTCAAGAAGGACAGTTGCTTCTTTCCTTCTTGAAACTCTGAAACTGGAAACCTGAAAGGGACTCAAACCCAAACTCCTCCCAATACAAGGCCCGTACCGATGCCCACGATACCGCCCACCCCGAACGACCCGAAGAAGCCGGTCCCGCCCGCCGGCGGCAAGCCGACGCCCCCCGCCGGCAATCCCGCGCCGAAGCCGGAAGGGACGCCCGCGCCTCAGCAGGGCGCGAAGCCGACCGGCGGCACCCCGGCCCCGAAGCCGCCTGGCACCCCAGCCGTCCCCGGCAAGCCGGCCGAGGCGGGAGCTGGCGGCGTGAAGCCGCCCGGCACCCCACCCCAGGCCGGCGCGAAGCCGCCGGGCGGCACCGGAACGCCGGCCAAGCCGCCGCAGGCCGGGGCCAAAGCGGCCCCCGCCCAGAAGCCGGCCGCGCCCAAGCCGCAAAAGGCGAAGCACACTCACGTCGATAGCGGCACCCGGCAACTCGGCCAGAAGTTGGTGGACCTCGGCTACCTCGACGACGCGCAGTTGGACAGCATCTACGAGGAGATGCGGACGAGCGAGCGGAAGATCGGCGAACTGTCCATCGACCGCGGCCTGCTGAACGACGACCAACTGCTCCAGGCCACGGCCGAAGTCCACGGCATGAAGGTGGCCACGCTGGAGGACGTCAAGCCGACGCCGGAGTCGATCAAGATCGTCCCGCAGAACATGGCCGAACTGTACAAGATGGTGCCGCTGGCGTTCGACGCCGACACCCTCACGGTGGCGATGGCCGACCCGAACAACTTGCAGGCGCTGGACGACATCCGCAACTTCCTCGGCATCCGCCAGGTGACGGCCGTGCTGGCCCCGGCGCACGCCGTCGAGGCGGTGATGAAGAAGGCGTACGGCGGCCCCGGCGCGGAGGAGTCGATCAGCACCCTCATCGCCCAACTGGAGAACGACAAGGAGCTGGCCAAGAAGAGCACCAAGCGGGAAACCAGCATCGACCTGCAAGACCTGACGGAGGTGGCCAACTCGCAGCCGGTGCGGAAGCTCATCAACATGGTGTTGCTGATGGCCATCCGCGACCACGCCTCGGACGTCCACTTCGAGCCGTTCGAGGACGAGTACAAGATGCGGTACCGGTGCGACGGGGTGCTGTACGAGATGGTGCCGCCGCCCCGCCACCTGGCCGCCGCCATCGCCAGCCGCATCAAGGTCATGTCCAACCTGGACATCGCCGAGCGGCGGCTGCCGCAAGACGGCCGCATCGAGCTGAACGTCGGCGGGAACGCGGTGGACATGCGGGTGAGCGTGCTGCCGACCATGTTCGGCGAGAGCGTCGTCATCCGGGTGCTGGACCGGTCGAACGTCGGCCTCGACCTGGACCGCATCGGCATGTACCCCGCCCTGCTGGCCGACTTCCGGCAGGTCATCAAGAAGCCGAACGGCATCGTCCTGGTGACCGGCCCGACTGGGGCCGGGAAGACGACTACCCTGTACTCGGCCCTGACCGAGT
Organism: Gemmatales bacterium; assembly: GCA_038247725.1. GTDB lineage: Bacteria > Planctomycetota > Planctomycetia > Gemmatales > Gemmataceae > JALHQU01. The sequence continues at coordinate 4,014 of JBBRUO010000009.1, read as the reverse complement.
TGAACGACATCGAGACCAAGATCATCACCACCGAAGACCCGGTGGAGTACGAGATCGACGGCATCATCCAGTGCCCGATCAACGCCGACATCGACATGACCTTCGCCGCCGCCCTGCGGGCCATCCTGCGGCAGGACCCGGACGTCATCCTGGTCGGCGAGATCCGCGACCTGGAGACGGCCGGCATCGCCATCCAGGCGTCGCTGACGGGGCACCTGGTGTTCAGCACCCTGCACACCAACGACGCCCCCAGCAGCATCACCCGCCTGCGGGACATGGGCGTCGAGCCGTTCCTCATCACCGCCACCGTCGAGGCCATCGAGGCCCAGCGGTTGGTGCGGCGGGTGTGTACCTCGTGCCGCACGTGGTACGAGCCGACCCGCGACCAGTTGATGGAACTGAACATGACCCCGGCCGACCTGAAGGGCCGCAAGTTCGCCTACGGCGAGGGGTGCGACAAGTGCAACAACCTGGGGTTCAAAGGCCGCACCGGGTTGTACGAACTGCTGCTCATGAACGACGACATCCGCGACATGGTGGCCCGCGGGGCGAGCACCGACCAGATCCGCGCGTACAGCCGCAAGGCCGGCTTCCTGGGCCTCCGCGACGCCGGCATGAAGGCCCTGTACGAGGGCAGTTCCACCCTCGACGAGGTGGTCCGCGAGACCGTGCTGGACGACGAAGGGTAAGGCCGCCGCACCGCGACACACACGCTCACCGCATTCCGATTTCGAGGGTCTTCCGATGCCGACGTTCAAATTCGAAGGGATGGACACCACCGGCACGGAGGTGAAGGACTCCATCGAGGCCGCCAACGAGGAAGAAGCCCAACAGAAAGTGAAGGCGATGGGCTACTTCGTCACCAAGCTCGTCGCCAGCGGCGGCAAGGGCGGCGGCAAGAAGGGGAAGAAGAAGACGGGCAAGAGCCGCAAGACGTTCGCCATGGGCGGCGTCTCGCAGAAGATGCTCACCATCTTCACCCGCCAACTGTCCACCCTGCAAGACGCCGGCCTGCCCATCCTGCGGTCCCTGCGGATCCTGGAAAAGCAGATGAAGCCGAGCGTGCTCAAGAACAGCCTGATCGACGTGGTCGAGGACGTGGAGTCGGGCATGACCCTGTCCGAGTCCATGGCCCGCCACCCGAAGGCGTTCGACCGCCTGTACGTGAACATGGTGAAGGCCGGTGAGGCAGGCGGTGCCCTGGAAGTGATCTTGCAGCGGCTGGCCGAGTTCAAGGAGAAGGCGCAGAGCCTGAAGAAGAAGATCATCGGGGCCATGGTGTACCCGGCCGTCGTCATCTGCGTGGCCGTCAGCATCCTGGTGTTCATCATGGTGATGATCATCCCCAAGTTCAAGAAGATCTTCGACGAGTTCGGCCTACAACTGCCGTGGGCGACCAAGACCCTCATCAACATGTCCGAGTGGATGGCGCAATACTGGTACTGGATCCCGCTGTTCCCGCTCGGCGTGTATATGCTGCTGAAGCTGATCCGCCTGACCAAGGCGGGCAGTTACGCGCTCGACCGCATGTCGCTGTGGATCCCCGTGGTCGGGACGCTCATCGAGAAGACCATCGTCGCCCGGACGATGCGGACGCTGGGCACCCTGATCGCCTCCGGCGTGCCCATCCTGGAGGCCCTCAGCATCGTGCGGGACACGGCGAACAACCTCGTCTTCGAGCGGATGTTCCAGCGGGTGCTGGAGTCCATCCGCGAGGGGGACACCATCGCCGACCCGATGCGGCGGGCCCGCTTAGTTGATGCGATGGTGGTGAACATGATCGAGGTCGGCGAGGAGACCGGCGACCTGGATACCATGCTCTATAAGATCGCCGACTTCTACGACGAGGAAGTGGACAACACGGTGAAGGCCCTCATCAGCCTGTTGGAGCCGATCATGATCGTGTTCCTCGGCGGGGCCATCGGGGGGATCGTGATCTCGCTGTTCCTCCCGCTCATCAAGCTGCTGGAAGGGCTGTCGAAGTAACGCGGACTGGTTCCCCCCTCCCCTGGCGGGAGGGGTTTGCTGGTTCCCCCCTCCCCTGGCGGGAGGGGGGACAATACAAGGAGTGCCCTCCCATGACGACTCGCCGCACTGCCCGCGCCGCCTTCACCCTGATCGAACTGCTGGTGGTCATCGCCATCATCGGTGTTCTGATGGCCTTGCTCCTACCTGCCCTGAACAAGATCCGCGGCACCGGGGCGCGCACCCGTGCGTTCTCCGAGGTGAGCCAACTCTCGCTCGCCGTACAGTCCTTCAAGAATGAGTATAAGTTCATCCCGCCGACCAGTTTCCGCATTCCGGCAACCAAGCAGACGCTACCCACCAGCGCGGGACACCCGGACTATCCAGGGTGCGAGATCTTCACGCGGATGTTTCCACGCTGTCTGACCGGCATTGCAGAAGGTGGTGCCACCAACTTCCCCGGTGGCGGCACCACCCTCGTGGGCAGTGCGGTGCTCGTCTACTTCCTGTATGGACCGAACTACTACTTCCCTGACACGGTTACTCCGCGTCGTAGCGGTTGGGCGGTGGATGCGCCATTCGCTCCGACCCAGACGGCTACCTCGATGAAAGGGCCCTATTACGACTTCCCGCAGAACCGCCTAGTTGATCCGGTGACCAAAGTCGCTGACTTTGTCGGGTTTCGTGACCCGTGGGAAAACCCATACGTCTACTTCGGCAGCACGACGGGGGGAAGGTACCCGCCGATCCCGGTTGGTCCCGTCTCGCCTTACTATCAGGGCACCAAGCCAGTGAATGAGGGCGGCTGTCAAATCCTCTCGGCCGGGGCAAACAAGGTGTTCGGTCCGGGCGGCCTCTGGGTGCCCGGAACGGGAGTCTACGTCGGCACGGAATCGATAGGTGGTGACGATGTCGCCAACTTCAATGAAGGAAAAATGCTCGGTGTGAACTGAACCCTGTGCTTTATCCTTCGTGCCTATATGGAGGCTCACTCCCATGTCTAATCCCACGGCGCTGCGCCGGCCGGCGTTCACACTGATCGAACTGCTGGTGGTGATCGCCATCATCACCGTCATCACCGCCGCGGCTGTCGGCGTCTTCACACGGGTTCGCGCGGGGCAAGCGCGATCCAACACCGACGCCACGCTGAACAAGATCAACGCCCTGCTCGACCGGCAGGTGAAGGCGATCAACGCCCAGATCGACGACGACGTGCGGAAGAACCACCCCGGTTACGCGGCCGTCCTGAACCCACCATTCGGCGTGGGGAATCCGGACCTGGCGAAGGCCATCTGGACACACGCCAAAATGAAGAACGAACTGCCGATGAGCCTCGCCGAGGCGACGAATTCGGTGCAGATTAACATCAACAGCAACGTCGTGTGGAACCTTCCGGCCAAGCGGATCTTTGTCGCGCTGCCGGCTGAGCCGACGCCGTTCGACGAATCGGCCAGTTGCCTGTACGCGGCCGTCACCGGGAACGCTGGCGGCGGGACCACGACTGACACCGACGGCGTCGAACAACAGACCGGCCTCACCGGGGGTGGGTCGAAGTGCTTTAAGGACGCCTGGGGAACGCCGATCGTGTTCGTGCGGACGGCGTACAACACGGAAGTAAACAGCGCTCCATTCGTCCCCGCCGGGCGTGCGGCGTTCGACCCGTTCGACCCGCGCGGCAAGTTGGTCACTCCGACCGGCGTCTGGACGGCAACCTCTCTCTCGACGTGGTGGAACACGCAGCGGGCGGGCGCGCCGGCGTTCTCGCAGTTACCGCCCAGCTACTTTGCTCCCCCGCAGAACCACACTCATACGGCGATCTCGGCCGGCCCGAACAAGGACTTCGGCTCCGACGTGTACGGCTTGGCGAACGTCCCGCCTGCCCCGAACGACTTACACAAAGACAACCAGCTTTCCTACCGCCTGCGCCGCGAAGGCGCGCGAGGAGATTAATCATGACCCGCGCTCGGCTCCCGACCCGGCCGGGGTTCACCCTGGTCGAACTGCTGGTCGTCCTCGGCCTGATCCTGGTGCTGCTCGGCCTCGCGCTGG
>JBBRUO010000008.1:0-26760 GCA_038247725.1 Gemmatales bacterium | reverse complement strand
TTGCCGGCCTCGGTGATGCCGATGTGCGTCGGGTAGTCGGCCAACTGCGCGTACAGGCGATACGCCTCGACCGCGACCAGCACGTCCGACGACTTCAGGCTCACGATGATGTCGTGGTAGCCCTCGCTCTCGGCGATTTCGATGTACCGCAAGCAGCTCTCCACCATCGCGGGCGGGCACGGGAACTCGTACTTCTCGCACAGGTCACGTTCCAGGCTGCCGGCGTTCACCCCGATACGCATGGGCAGGCCGCGGTCCTTCGCCTTCCGCACCACTTGGCGGAAGCGGTCGATGGTGCCGATGTTGCCGGGGTTGATGCGAATCTTGTCGATGGGGTGATCGAGCGCGGCCAGCGCCATCTTGTAATCGAAGTGGATGTCGCAGATGAGCGGGATGCCGATCCGCTTCTTGATCTCGCCGAGCGCCCCGGCGTCTTCGGGTTTCGGCACCGTCACCCGAACCAACTCGCACCCGGCCTCTTCGAGGGCGTGAATCTGCTTTACCGTGGCGTCCACGTCGAACGTGTCGGTGGTGGTCATGCTCTGCACCCACACCGGGTTGTCGCCCCCGAACACCTTATCGCCGACCTTCACCTCGCGGGTCTTGTGGCGGGGCTTGCCGGGCACCTTCTGGGCGGTTTCCAGTACGGACAGATCGAAGCGGGACATGGGAAAAGCCCTGGCGGGTACGGTTGGCGGTGCAAAGTCTAACCGCAGGATATGGTACGCCGATCACGCGGCGGGCGAAGGGTCAACCGGCGGATGCCACCCGGCGGTGATCCAGTAGCTCCGGACTTCGAGGGCAATCGGGTCGGAATCTGAGGTGAAGGGCGGCAACCGTCGCCCGTCCGGTTGGCGTCAGGCCGACGATTCGGAGGCCATCCACCGACCACGCGAAGTGTTCCGACCAGATTTGCGTGCGCGGGTGAAAGAGCCGTTCGGCGCGGCCGGTGATGGGATCCGTGCCGGTGGTCTTGCTCGATTGATGGCCATTGCAGATCGGGCACGCCAGCCAGAGATTCGTCTCGGCGTTCGTTCCGCCCGCCGCGAGCGGGATCACATGTTCGATCTCCAACGACACCAACACCAGATGTTGCGGGGCACGGCAATACCCGCACCGGCTCGCCGCCGTCGCCCAGACCCGTCGAACGACCTCCGATAGAATGTGTTCACGCGGCATGACCGCCCGCCGCCAGCAACCCTCGCCGAACCGCTTCGTTCACCGCCTGCGCTTTCGCCAGCAGCCCCCGACGGTACTCGGCCATCAACTGGTCGAGCCGGGCACGGCCTTCGGCGGTCAACCGGCTCTCTCGCTGGTCGGCGAGACGGGCGTGGAGTTCCGTTTGCTGTTCGGTCGGCATCATCGCGGCGGCGGCGCGGCTCACCTCCGCGTCGCTCAGTTGTTCGACGGGAGTTTCCGTCACCCCGCGCGCGATCCAGTCGAGAACCGCCTCGGCGAGCGGCCTCGATCCGGCCGCGGACTTGGCCCGCGCCGCGAGTTCGTCCGGCAGGTCGATGGTGAGGGTCGTACTCACGGTGTTCTCCGGGTTCGGTCGTCCCAATGACATCATACACCATCACATTTCCTCCAGCGCCGCGCGGCACCGTGGCGACACGCCTTCAAACGCCACGTGGTAGCACGACTCCAGCGGCACGCTGACGTAGCGGTCGCGGGACAGGAACAGCGGCATCTCCGGCAGCGGTTCGACGACGACACTCGGTTCGACGTAGCAGCGGGGGCCGAGGCCGGCGTCCTCGTCCGCCACCTCGTAAGCGGCGAACGTCAGCGGGCGATCCGCCGGCGCGGTGTACGGCTTCCCGCCCAACTTCGGCCAGATCGCGCCGTGGATGCCGTTCGGGTCGCGCGGCGTCGGCGGCCACGGGTCGAGGACCAACGCGTTCACATCGGCCCGGATCGCCCGCACCGCCTTCGACACGAACCGCTTGAACTCCGTGTCCCCGCTCTTGTTCCCCGGCGACACGATCTCGACGATAGCGACTACGCGGTCTTCGCTGACGTGGCGGATGGCCAGCCGCTTCTGACGGAATCCGGCCATCAGTTCGGCCTGTTCGGTCAACCGCACCCGCGGCGGGGCGAGTGTGGCGACGGTTCCACCGTCCTCCTCGCCGAGATCGTCGTTCCGGTGCCCGCGCGGGGAGGGCGGTTCGGACTGCAACGTCAGCACGTCCGCCCCCATCGTCCGCGACGATTGTTCCGCCAGCGCGTGGTAGCCCGGCGGCAGCACGGCGTTGATCGCGTGCTTCAGGGAAATGATCCACTCGGTGTGGAAGTCCTTGAACTCGTATGTGGGCACCCTGGTCCAGTCGTGCATCGGCATGGCTACGGCCTCCGGTGGGTGCGGGCATTCTATCCCGACCGCCGTTGCTAGAATGCCGCGATGGCGAACATCCTCCTCGGCGTCACCGGGTCCGTCGCGGCCGTGCGGACGCCCCTGCTCTTCCAGCAACTGACCGCCACCGGCCACGCGGTCAAGGTGGTGGCGACGCCCGCCAGCGTGTACTTCTTCGACCCCGCCGACGTGGGCGGGGCGAACGGCGTCCGCGACCCGGCGGTGATGATCCTCGACGGCGACGAGTGGCCGGGCGAGCGGTACGCGCGGGGTGAGCCAGTGGTTCACATCGAGTTGCGGCGCTGGGCCGACGTGTTCGCCGTCGCCCCGCTGGACGCGAACACGCTGGCGAAGCTGGCCGTCGGCCTGAGCGACAACGCGCTGACGTGCGTGTGGCGGGCGTGGGACTGGGCGAAGCCAGTGGTGCTGGCCCCCGCCATGAACACGCTCATGTGGCAGCACCCGCTCACGCGGAAGCACCTGCGGAGCCTCGCCGCCGACTTCGGCGCGGGCCATATCCCGGCCAGTTTCGATGAGGAACAACTCGTGGCACAGATCAACGACCGGGCGAAGACGCTGCGCGTCGTCGGCCCGATCTCGAAGGCGCTGGCGTGCGGGGATGTCGGCGTCGGGGCGATGGCGGAAGTGCCGGACATTGTCGCGGCGGCAGTCTCGGCCGTCATGTCGCTCAGTAAGTGAAAATCGGTCGCGGCTAACCGTGACTGCGGCGACGTGCAGTATTCGAGTTCCCTTCTCTGGTGACGGATCACCCCACATCGGGAGCCACGCCCTTTCGAAGATTTGCCCATCGACCTACCAGCCGAGTTTCGTGACACCGACGCCGCCGAGGAGGACCGCGCGGTCGGCCTTGGGGTGTCGGGCGAGGGCGTGGGCGCGGCCGTCGAGTCCCTTCTTCTCCGTCACCACGTCGAGCGTGTCGAAGTCGAGGACGCGTAACTTCCCGTCGTTGCACGCCACCAACAACCGGTCCCCGTCCGCCGACCACGCGACCGCGCGGGGCACCGAGTCGAGCCGGGCGAACCGCACCATCCGGCCGATGGTCGGTTGCCACAGCCGCACCGTGCGATCCTCGCCGACCGTCGCCACGACGGGAACGGCGGCCGGTGTCGCGGGGCGAACGGCGACATCGTTCACAGCCGCCGTGTGGTTGTCGAGCGTGCGGACGTGCTTCCCACTGGCGGCGTCCCACAGTTGAAGCGTCTGATCGGTGCCGACCGACGCGACGGTCTTGCCGTCGGGGAGGAAGGCGAGCGCGAGCGCGGCCCGCGAGTGCCCGTCGAACTGGGCCATCGGTTTGCCACTTTCGGCCGCGAAGACCCGGCAAGTCGTGTCGCCGCTGGCGGTCGCCCACCGCGACCCGTCGGGCGACCACGCGACGCGATAGACGAGGTCTTTGTGCTCGGTCACGCGGCGGACGAGCTTTCCGTCGGGCCAACTCAACACCTCAACGGTGCCGGATTTCGCGGGCGAACCGCCGGCGGCCAGCAGCGTCTTGCCGTCGGGCGCGAACGCCAAATCGTGAACGTGGCTCAGCTCGGTTGTCAGGCGCGATTCGGTTTTCAACTCCGGCCAGGATCGGACTTCGATCCCCGCCTGCGAGCCGAGAACGACCCGCTTGCCGTCGGGCGAAAACGCGGCGGCCGTGACCGGCGGCGCGGCCACGGCCGTCGCGCTGAAGAGGGAAACGCAAAGCACTGCAAGGACGGCGTGTCGCTTCATGGCTCCCTCAAATCAGTTTGGCGATCACGCGGCCGCCCTGGTTGACTTGCACCGGGCGGCCGTCGGTGGTGTGCAGTTCGTGCTTCGGGTCGATGCCGAGCAGCGTGTAGATGGTGCGGGCGAGGTCGGCCGGGGTGACCGGTTCGTCGCGCGGGCTTTCCCCGACGCGGTCACTCGACCCGATGACTTGCCCACCCTTCACGCCGCCGCCGGCCACCGCCACGCTGAACACGCGCGGCCAGTGATCGCGACCCCCGGCCGTGTTCAGCTTCGGCGTGCGGCCGAATTCACCCATCGCCACGACGAGCGTGTCGTCGAGCAGCCCGCGCTCGGCCAAGTCCTCGACCAGCGCTGAGAACGCCAGGTCGAAGTTCGGCACCAACCCCACGCCGACTTTCGCGCCGGTGTAGCCGTCGCGGAGGCGAAGCACCAAGTCGCCGTGCGTGTCCCACCCGGTGTTGAGGACCGTCACGAATGGCACCCCGCGCTCGACGAGCCGCCGCGCGAGCAGGCAGCTTTGACCGATGGTTCGCGGGCCGTACCGCGCGCGGACGGCGTCCTTCTCGTCGCTCAGGTCGAACGCCTTCTTCGCCGTGGTGGAAGTCACGAGGCGGTAAGCCTGCTCGAAAGTCGGGTCGGCCGGGGCCGCAGTATCGACGCGCGCTTGCGCGGCGTCGAACTCGGCCAGGAACTCCCGGCGGCGGTGGAGGCGGTCGGCGGTGATGCCGGGGAACTCGTTCAGATCGCGGACGCGGAAGTCCGGCTTCGCGGGGTCGCCACCAACGGCGAAAGGTTCGTGCGCCGTGCCGAGGAACCCCGACCCCGCCGTCGCGCGGAACTCCGGGATCGCCACGTTCGGCGGCAGCACGTGTTTCCCACCGCGGACGTGCGACACCACCGCCCCGTAGCTCGGGTAGTCCAGCACGGGCGACGGCTTGTAACCCGTCAGGAGGTAGTGGTTGGCGATGCCGTGTTCACCGAGGGGGGAGGTCATCGAGCGGATGATCGCGAGCCGATCCGTGACCTTCGCGGTATGCGGCAGCAGTTCGCAAATCTCCACACCCGGCGTCTTGGTTTTGATCGGCCTGAACGGCCCGCGCACGTCGGCCGGCACGTCCGGTTTCAGGTCGAACGTCTCCAGGTGGCTCGGCCCGCCATCGAGCCACAGCAGGATGCACGACTTGGCCTTGGCGGGTGTGTCGGCCGCACCGGCGCGCCGGCGGAACAGGTCCGGCAGCCCCAATCCCAACGCGGTCAGGCCGCCGACGCGGAGGACATCGCGGCGGGGGATGCCGTCACAGCGACGGCGAACGTGAGTCGCGGACATCGGTGGTTCCCGCAAAATCGGTTAGTGGTTGGTCGCGAATTCCCGGCTGTTCAGCAGGCCCCACACGAAGTCTTCGAGGCACGCCTTCCGACCGTCGCGGCCGGCCTTCTCGATGCGAGTCAGCCAGTTCGCGAGTTCCTTATCGGTCGGCGGCCTACCGAACCCGAGCAGGTAAAACTCGGTCACGATCTCCGAGTCCGTTTTCCCCGCCGCGACGCGCTTCGCCAGCCGGCCGTCCTTGTCCGCGATCTTGGCGTTGAGCAAGTCGCCGTTGAGCATGTGCAACTTCGCCGGGAGTCCGCCGCCCTCAGCGTTCTCCTCGCAACTGGCGACCCGCGAGCAACGGCCCAACACATCCAGCGACGGAGCCGGCGAAAGCGGGTCGTAAATGGTGATGGCGCGCGTCCCGGCGGGCAGCCCCGCGTAGGTCTGGCTCACCCCCGTCACGGCCGCGATGGCGTCCGCCAACACTTCCGGTTCGAGGGCGCGACGGTACGCGCGAGCGTAGAAACGGTCGTCGGTTTCGTTGCCGGGAACCGGCGTTTCGACGCGGCCGTATGCCCGGCTTCGCGCGATCAGCCGAAGGGTGTGACGGAGGTCGTAGCCGTGGCGGACGAAGTCCTCGGCGAGGCGGTCCAGTAACTTCGGGTGACTCGCCGGGTTGGTCGCGCGGAGGTCGTCCACCGGTTCCACGAGACCGCGCCCGAACATCGCCCGCCACAGCCGGTTCACCTGGGCGCGGGCGAAATACGGGTTCTCCTTCTTCGTCAGCCACTCGGCGAAGCCGGCCATCGGGTCGGCGGCGCGGTCCAGGTCGGCCGTGCCCGGAATGCGCGGGATCGCCGGCTCGCCGGTGCGCGGGTTCGTGACCGCGCCGCGGGCGCTCACCTTCACAACCCGACTGCGATCCAGGCGGGCGAACACCGCCGCGAGGCCGTGGTAGTCGTCCTGCGTCCAGCGGTCGAGCGGGTGGTTGTGGCAGTTCGCGCACTGCATTCGCGCGCCCAGGAAGGCCCGGCTCACGAGTTCCGCCTGGCCCCGCGCGTCGCTCGACATGCGGGCGAAGTTCGCCGGCCCGACGGTGTGCGAGTCGCCGGTCGCGGTGAGCAGTTGCCGCGCCCACTTGTCCAGTGGCGTCCCGTCGCGGAGGCCGGCGTGCAGCCATTTCGTGTACGCCCGCGTGCCGTCTTTGTCGTTGGGCAGCGAGTGGACGTTCAGCATTCGCGAGAGGCGGAGCGTCCAGTAATCCGCGTAGTCGTCGCTCTTGAGGAGTCGATCGACGAGTTTCTCTCGCTTGTCGGTGGCACAGTCCTTCGCGAACGCTTTTGCTTCCGCCGGCGTGGGTAACGTGCCGGTCAGGTCGAGCCGGAGGCGGCGAAGGAACGTCGCGTCGTCGGCCTGCGGCGAGACCGGCATTCGCAGCACTTTCAGCGTGCGGATGATTTCCTCGTCGATCAAGTTCGTCGTCGGCTCGGCCGCAAGATCGACCGGCGTGTCGCCGAGCGGCCGCGTGACGCGAAGCGGTTCCACTCGGTCGAGGAATCGCGCGGTGACAACGTGTTGCCCGCGCCGGCGGACGGTCGCGGTGGTGGTGCCGCCTTCGTCGATGCTCACCGCCGACGGGTCGGCCGACGTGAACACCGTCCACGCCGTCACATCGATTTCGGGACCATCGGCGAAGCGCGCGACGGCGCGGAGGGTGACTTTCGCGTTCTCGCCGTCCACCACGTCGCGGCTCGGGGCCACAGCGAAGTGCGTCACCCGCCGGGGTGTGCCGCGCGGCGTGCCGGCGGCGATCCACGCGAGTAGGCGCTTCGCCCCCGGCCCGTCTTCGACGAGAACGGTGTCCCCACCGTGTCGCATCCCGCCGGTCGGCTTGGCGAAAATCAGACTGTCCGCCGGCGTCACCGGGTTCACCCGTCGGCCTTCGAGGGCGTGGACGATGGCGTCGTAATCGCCAGTCGGATCGCCGCCGAACAACGACAGGTGAAACCCGCCGCGCCCCGCCGCCGCGCCGTGGCACGCGCCGGCGTTACACCCGGCCTTGGTGAGGACCGGGACAATTTCGGTGTCGAACTGCGGGGCGGGTCGCGGCGCGCCCGCCAGCAGCGAGACCAGCAAGAGCGACGTTTCGATCACGGCTGCTCCTTCTTCGGCGTCCCGTACTCCTTCGCCCACTTCGTCAGGTACTCTTGCGCTTTGGCCGTGCCGTAGTTCTCCAACTTCCCGGCGTCGATGATGGTGTTGGCGATACGGCCGACTTCGGTCTTCGTCGCGGCGTTCTTGGCGAGGTATTCTTCCAGCGCCTTGGCGGCCTTCACCACGTCCTCGGGCGTCGCGTCTTTCCGAATGACCGGGCCGAGCAGCCCGCGCAGGTTCGGGTCTTGCTCCCTCTTCGGCGGCTGCTTGGCCGTCGGCATTCCGGGGATGTCTTCGAGTTTGGGAGCCTTCCCACCGACTTCCTTGACGACCGCCTCAAGAATCTTCGGCAAGTCGGCCTGCAAACTCGGCTGCACGAGGGCGAAGTTCGCCGTCACCTTGTTCTTGTTGCCGACGAGGATGGTGAGGGCCACCTTGCGGTTCAGCCCATAATTCCCCGGCCCTTCGATGCCGTCCGGGGAGACGCCGACGGGCACCCCTTCGGTGAGCGCGTTCTTGACCCGCTTGACGGTGTTTTCCGCCTCGGTGGCGTCCGCGGCGAGCCACACCACGCCGGTCGTCAGGCCGTCCTTCTCCCGCGTTTGGGTGTACGCCGTGAGGGTCCGAACCATGGCGACCGACGGGCGGGACAACTCGTGGACGAAGACGAGGACGACCGGCTTTTCCTTTGCCAGGGCGATGAAGTCGAGGTCTTTCCCGGCGTGCGGCTCGAGCACCCCGCGGACCTTGAACGGCGTCAGTTTCTCGCCCACTTGCGGGCCGGAGAAGATCGGGTCGTCGGCGGCGCGGGCGGTGCCGGTCAGACCGACGACGAGCAGGCACAGGACGGCGGATCGCATTCGGAGGCTCCGGGTCATTTCTTGGGTTCGGGGGCGGGGTTGCGGAGGGCGTAGTCGATTCGACGACTCAGGACCAGGAACCGCGCCGGGCCGACGATGGCGCGGAGTTCTTTCTGCATCGAGTGGTAACTGCGGAGCAGTTTCCCCTGCACTTCGAGAACCTCGTCCTGAAACACCTTCACTTCTTCGTCCTTCAACTCGTAGCGCGAGTAGCAATCGGCGAGCGACTTCTGTGCCTTGTCGAGCCGCTCCTTCAGTTTCGCTTGCTCCTCGATGTGCGTCTTCACGAGGGCGCGAACCTTCGTCAACTGCTCGGCGGTGAGCGGCGGCGGGGGCGGATCGGCGGCCGGAACGGCGAGCAGGACAGCGAGGCAGAAGGAAGCCGTCACTTCACGTCCTCCAGGCGATTCAGGGCGGCGACGAACTGCTCGTTCCGCCCACCCAGGATGGCCAGCGAATCGACCGGCGGCGGGGCGAACAAGACGGCGAGTTCGTCGGCGGGAATCTCGCGCGCCGGCACGGGGGCCAAAGGCGCGGGCGGTGTGTGTCGAACAACGGGAGCGGGTGCCTCGCGCCACGGCGTCCAGACCGACACGGCGACGGCCAGGGCCAGAACCGAACCGGAGGCATGCACAGTCCGGCGGGTGCGGCGGCTGCGGATGCGACGGCGGACGCCCACTTCCAGCGCGGGCGGCGTCGCGGGCATCGCCAGTGAACGCAACCGATCCGCCAGCCGTCGATCGGGTCCGGTTTCGTCGTCGGGGTGCGTGTCAAAAGAGTTCATCGTCTTCCCCCAACGCTTCTCGGAGGTGCGCCCGCGCGCGGCTCAGGCGCATCTTGAGCGCGTCCCGCGACACCCGCAGAACGACCGCGATGTCGGCCAGGCTCTGCCCCTCGAAGTAGTGCAGATGAATCAGGATGCGGTCCTCCGGGGTCAGCGTCGCGACAGCCTGTTCCAGTCGTTTGGATTGGTACGCCTGTTGGTCGAGATCGTGGCCCGGTTCCGCCGCCGCTTCGTTCGATGCCCACGCCGGGGTGAACAGTCGCCACCACCGCCGGCGGGCGCGGGCGTGATCCAGCATCACCCGGTAAGCCACGCGGTGCAGCCAGGTTGCCGCCGCTTCGCCGCGCCAATTCCCGCAGCGGAACCAGACGGCGGCGAAGGCGTCGGCCACGGCGTCCTCGGCCCGCGCCGGGTCGCGTAGCACCCGGACCGCGACCCGGAAGAGGCGATCCTGGTGGCGGCGTATTAACTCGCTGAGGGCCGTCGCGTCACCCCGCTGGCAGCGCCGCAGCAGGTCGTCATCCACCACCGCCTCACTTGTGGTCGGGCCGGGATTCCGCTCGTCACTCCGATAGACGCTCGCCACGGGTGCGCGGTAACGGCATTTTTTGGCGGCAGTTCTTCGCTTCTTCGAAAGCGGAAAAAAAACCGCCCCGCCCAAACACCGGGTGTTTGGGCGGGGCGGCTGATGCGGTGTCGCGTCCGGCTCACGCCTGGGCAACTTCGGCCGGAACGGCGGCGTCCGGGGTGGTGGTCGGAGCGTCGGTGGTCTCGAACGCCAACTTCTCTTCGCCCTCCACTTCCTTCTTCACCACCGTCACGGTGTCCTTCCCGACGAACTCGCCCCGCAGCAGGGACTCGGCCAGCGCGTCTTCCATGTGCTGCTCGACGGCCCGGCGGAGCGGGCGGGCACCGAGTTCGACGCTGCTCCCCTTCTCGATGAGGAACTCCTTGGCGTCCTCGGACACCACCATGTTCAGCCCCTTCTCGTGCAGCCGCTTGGACACCTTCGCCAGTTCCATATCCACGATCTGCTTCAGGTTGTCCTTGGTCAGCCCGCGGAACACGATGATGTCGTCGAACCGGTTCAGGAACTCCGGGCGGAACACCTTCGTCATCACGTCCATCACCTTCTTCTTCATGTCCTGGTAGCTGACCTCGTGGTCCGCCGGCAGGTGGCGGCGGAACACGTCGGACAGGTCGTCCGAGCGGACGACGCTCTCGGCCCCCAGGTTGGTCGTCATGATGAAGATGGTGTTGCGGAAGTCCACCGCCCGGCCGACGTTGTCGGTCAGCCGCCCCTCTTCCATGATCTGGAGCATCATGTTCCACACGTCCGGGTGGGCCTTCTCGATCTCGTCGAGCAGCACCACGCTATACGGCTTGCGGCGGATCTTCTCCGTCAGTTGGCCGCCTTCTTCGTACCCGACGTAGCCGGGGGGGGCACCGGTCAGCCGGCTGACGTTGTGCTTCTCCATGTACTCGCTCATGTCCAGTTGGATCATGGCGGTCTCGTCGCCGAACATGAACTTGGCGAGCGCCTTCGCGAGCAGCGTCTTCCCGACCCCGGTCGGACCGGCGAAGATGAACGTGCCGATGGGCCGCTTCGGGTCTTTCATGCCGGTCCGGCTCTTCTTCACCACCCGCGAGATGGCCTTGATGGCCTCGTTCTGACTGACGACGGTGGTGTGCAGTTCGTCTTCCATCTTCAGCAGCCGCTTGGTCTCGTCCTCGCCGACTTTCCGCAGCGGCACCCCGGTCATCTTGGAGACGACTTCGGCGATCACTTCCTCATCGACGACCCCTTCCGCCTCCTTGGTCTTCTCGCGGAACTCCTTCGTCATCTGGTCTTTCCGCTTCTTCAACTTGTCGGCCTGGTCGCGGAGCGCGGCGGCCTCCTCGAACAGTTGGTTGGCGACGGCCGCTTCCTTCTCGGCGTTCAGCTTCTCGATCTGCTCGTCGATCTCTTTCAGGTCCGGCGGCCGGGTCATGGCCTTCAGGCGGATGCGCGCACCGGCTTCGTCAATCACGTCGATGGCCTTGTCCGGCAGGCAGCGGCCGGAGATGTACCGGTCGGACTGCTCGACGGCGGCGCGGATGGCCGCGTCGGTGATCTGCACCCGGTGGTGGCTCTCGTAGCGGTCCCGCAGGCCCTTCAGGATTTCGACCGCCTCGTCCTTGGACGGCGGGTTGACCATCACTTCCTGGAAGCGACGGGCGAGCGCGGCGTCCTTCTCGATGTACTTCCGGAACTCGTCCAGGGTGGTCGCGCCGATGCACTGGATCTCGCCGCGGGCGAGGGCCGGCTTGAGCACGTTGCTGGCGTCGATGGCACCCTCGGCACCCCCGGCCCCGACGAGGGTGTGAAGCTCGTCGATGAACAGGATGGTGTTCTTGGCGCGGCGGACCTCGTTCATGACCGCCTTGATCCGCTCTTCGAACTGGCCCCGGTATTTGGTTCCGGCCACCATGAGCGCGAGGTCGAGGACCACGAGGCGACGGTCGCGGAGCAGGTCGGGGATGTTGCCGTCCACGATCTGTTGCGCGAGCCCTTCGACGATGGCCGTCTTGCCGACCCCGGCTTCGCCCAGCAGCACCGGGTTATTCTTGGTGCGGCGGGACAGGATTTGCACCACCCGCTCGATCTCGTTCGCGCGGCCGATGACCGGGTCGAGCTTGCCCTGACGGGCCAACTCGGTCAGGTCGCGGCCGAAGCTGTCGAGCGCGGGCGTCTTGGATTTCGACTTCCCGCCGGAGGTGCGGCCTTCGGAGCCGCCGCCGCCGGCCGGTTCGTTTTCGTTCGGCATCGGATTGTGCCCCAGCAGGTTGAGAACTTCTTCCCGCACGTCATCCAGTTTCAGACCCAGGTTCATCAGCACTTGGGCGGCCACGCCCTCGTGCTCCCGCAGCAGCCCGAGCAGCAGGTGCTCGGTGCCGACGTAGCTGTGGTTCAGGTTCCGCGCTTCCTCGATGCTGTACTCGATCACCTTCTTGGCGCGGGGCGTGTGCGGTAGGCGGCCCATCACCACCTGATCGCCGCCCTGCCCGTGCTGGACGATCCGTTCCACCTCCAGGCGGATCTTCCGCAGGTCCACGTCCAGATTCTTCAGGACGTTGGCGGCCACCCCCGAGCCTTCCTTCACCAGCCCGAGCAGGATGTGCTCGGTGCCGATGTACTCGTGGTTGAACCGCTGGGCCTCTTGGTTGGCGAGTTGCATCACCTTCCGGGCGCGGTCGGTAAATCGCTCGTACATGTCGTGGCGTCTCCGACGGTCTCGTGCGGCCGAACGGCATGGCGTTCGCGTGCGTTAAGTCATCCTATGCGGCGGCCCCCGCGACTCCAACAGTGCCGCCGGCTTCGCCCGGATTGTCGGGAGGGAGGTCGGAGGGAACCCGGCGGAATGAGAGGCCGAAAAGTTCACTGACGGGCCACGAGGTACCGAATAGTAGGTTTCCGCGGAGGCCGGGTCAAGTCGGTGCGAACGGATGGTGACAAACGCCCGTCGGACTACGACCCGAATCGGGAGCCGCCGCGCGACTCCTCGACAACATCTGAGGCACCCCGGCTACCGCAGGATTCGGGAAAATGTGGTGGGGAGGGGAATTTCAAAAAGCCGCCCGCCCCCAGAAGTGCCAATCGCTTCGTGGACTGACCACAGACGTCCGGCGATCTATTTCCTCTCCGGGGGCACCACCGTCGGGGCGGTGCCGAGTTCGGTCTCCCGCCCGAGGTTGCCTTTCAGTTGTTCGGCGAACACGAACGGGTTCGGGATGTCGGCCTTCCGGTAGGGCAACGGCTCGGCGGGCAGCGGGAACGGCGTCTCGATCACGCCCTTCGCGGACAGTTCGACCGTCGGGTCCGTGACGGCCGCGCGGTCGGGCAGTTGGCAGGCCATCGCCGGCACGTCGGTCGCACCAGGGTTGACCGGGCCGGGCGCTTTCAGCAGCGGGCGCTCCGGCAGCGGGAACGCGGCCACTCCCAGCGCGGCGGCATTCCCCAGGCCGATCGGCGATCGCTCCACGGGCGGGCTGGGCAGCGGCGACCGGGTCGCCGGCAGTGGCGACCGGCTTGCCGCGACCACCACCGTCGGCAGGGGCAGTTCCCCGCGATCCAGGTCCGTACTTCGCGGGCGAGCGGTCGTGCGGGTCGGCGGCGTCGGACCGCCGGAGACATCCGGCATCAGCGCCTTCGTCACCACTCTGCCGGCGAGGTCGGTCGGCAGCACCGGCGGCTCGATTGGCGTCGGCGGCGGCACCGCGTGTGGCGGTACCGGTTCGGATTTCGGGTCGTCTCGCGGCGCTTCGGCGACAGGCAACTCGGGGCCGTTCGCGGGGGGAGCGTCCGGCGGCGCGCCGCACCCGGCGAGGGTGAAGCCGCCGACGGTGATGAGGAACGTGGTGCGGAAGGGCATGGGTCACTTCCCGGTGAGTTCGATGACCAGTTTGACTGGCGTGCCTTCCGTCGGCAGCGCGTCCTTCTTCACGTCCAACTTCAGATACTTCTCTTCCTTCATGGTGAACGCCGACTGGAAGACCGTCTCCGCGTCCACCGGGAAGAGCATGATGAGCGAGCCGGTGGTGTCGGCCCCGAACGCCACGTCGGGCTTGCCGGGCACCTTGCTCGGCCCGGACCCGGTGAAGTGGAACTTCACCTTCGGCATCGGCTTGTTCGTCTTCGGGTCCACCAGGATCTTGTCGATGGTCAACCTCTTGCCGCCATCGGCGGGGGCCATCTGGATGGCGATGATGACCTCCGGGCCGACCGCCTTCGCGCCCTCGCCGACGGCCGGCGTGCCGGGTTTCACGCCCAAGCTTTCCACCGCCTTGGCCACGTCGCTCGGCAACACGTCGATGGTGACGACGGTCTCGTGGGCCTTCTTTCCCTTCTTCTCCTTGCCCCAGCAGGCGATCACTTCGATGGGGTACACCTCACCGGAGTCGAGCACCTTGCGGGGTGACACTTTCGCGTCCACCGTGACGGTCTTCTTCTCCTTGTCCACGGTGATGCCGGCGGGCGGTTTGTCGGCGGCGGAGAGTGCGGCAGCGAACGCGATCAGGGCAGCAAGGGGGAGGAAGTAGCGGGCCATGCGGGATACTCCACCGGGAGGGGCCGTATCAATGTCCGCGAATCACGGCCGGACGTCAACCCTCTCGTATCGCAGTGTCTCCACGAACAGGAGGCGGCTCTTGCGGTCACGATTCGCCGCTCTCTGGCAACTCACCATCGCAGCCGATTTGCCACGGCACAAACTCCGGACGTTCCGTTTCGCTTTGTCACGGAGCGACGCCGGACCGGGACATCGACTGACTTCACTATCTGACTCACCGACAAGTTCGGACCACCACGGCCCGGCGACGAGGGGTGGTTGTCATCGGCCGGCGCTACCGAGCGGCCGCAAACGCGGAACCCGCTGGCGTTCGACCGACAGCCACGAGTTCGGATCGGGTCGCGGAATTGGCGGTGAGGCGATCCCGGTCACTGCCCCACGGCCGCGTAGGCCGCCGACAACCACTTCCGCACCTCCGCCGTCACGTCGGCCGGCTTCTCCAGTGAGATCATGTGCGTCAGTCGGTCGCCCTTCTTGATCCGCTGCTCGTTCCGCTTCAATTTGCCTTGCTCCGGCACGTCCAACGTCAGAGCCAAGCTCACATCCAGGCGGGTCTTGGTGCTCGGCTTGATCTCGGCGAAGACGCGGCCCCGATACAGCGGCACCATCGTCTTGCAGGGGCACACCTTCACGTCGTCGCCGAGCGCGCGGCCGACCTCGACCAACTTCTCGAAGATCGGCCGCAGGTGTTCCTTGCCTTCGTACATGTCGTCCACGAACGTCGCGGCACACGCCAGGTACGACTCCGGGTCGGCGTCCCACGTCGGCTGGCCGTCGGTGTACTCGATCACCCACGCCGCCCCGTTCGTGCCGAACCCGTGCTTCGACTTCAGGAAGGCCCGCTTCTCGGCGGGCGTGTCGAACTCCTGGGCTTCGACCAACTCGCCCCATTCTTCGAGAGTTTTACCGGTCTTCTCCGGCAACTCGGCGACGAACTTCTGCACCATCGCCACGCCGGGATGTACGTCGTAGGCGGACGAGACGAACAGTGCGGGCTTGCGAACCATGACGGGACACCGGCGGGAGAGGGGAAATACCGGTATTATCGGCAAAACGGGTTGAATTCTGTAACTTTCACTACCGAGGTAAGGCAGAAAGTCTCCGGAGGGTGACCCATGCCGAAAAAGAAAGCCCCAAAACTCGCCCAGTGGTTCTCGAACTGCGGATCGTGGGGCGACCACCACGATTTGACGGTGCTGAAGGCGGGGCTTGCAGCCGGCTATCTCGACGAGCAAGATGAATACGGAATGACCGCCCTCAGTTTCGCTGTGATGTCCCAATGGATGGAAGGCATTGAAGCATTGCTCAAATCCGGTGCTGACACCGAACTTCGCCACTATCGTACTGGAAGCACTCCGTTGCAGATGGCGGTTAGTTACAACCTGGATGATGCCGCAATCTTGCTCTTGCTTGGGGCCGGTGCAAATCCCGATTCGCCGAACCACTTTGGGAACACCCCTCGCGAGCACGCGAGCCTCAGTGGTTGTGATCGTTTCTTTACCCACATTCCCATTCAGTCACTACCCCTCCCAACTCCACGGATCCAGAATGCCGAAGATCTCGCCAGCCACTACTACCCACGTTTCAAGATTCCAGCTCGCGAGGAACGCGAATCCATGAAAGTCGGTCAGGCAGTCGATCTCTACGTGTACGGACCGAAGTCAAAGGTCAAGCAAGACACGGTCAAAGTGCGAATCACACGACGATCAGGACGGCGACCTAAGGTGAGCTACACAGCGCAAGTGGAAACCCCAATCGAGCAAACCAATTTACTCCCAGGTACGACCGATGTGGAATTCGGGCCGGAAAACATTGCATCGGTCTATCTTCCTCGGCCCACGAAGAAACCTGTGACCAAATCAGCCACCAAAGCGAAGCGACCAAAATGAAAACCCACGAGCCGTTCAACTCCAGCTCTCCACTACTTCCCCACCCGATCCGGCTGGCGGGTGCCTTTCCCGGCACGCTTGGTCAGGCTGTCGCCCAACTCGGCGCGTGCGGCGCTTCTCGTTCGGGTCGCGTCGGCCCTTCAGCGCGGTCGAGTCGCCGGCGGTGTGGGTGCCCAGGTCGGGCACGGCGATTCCCAGTCGGGTGACCATCCGGTCGAACACCTCCCGCATCAGCTTGAGGTGTTCGGGGCGGCCCAACCCGGTGACGAAGCGGGTCATGTTCCAGCCGGGGGGGACGGCGTCCTCGGACGCGATGCCGATGAGGAGTCGGAGGGCGGCATTGCGTCGGAGTTCCTCGAGGCAGGCTTCGGTGGTGGGGTGGCGGAGGAGGATGGACAAGAGAAGGACGCCCCAGAGGGCGCGGACGGGGTAGGTGTCGCAACCGCGGTGACGGTGGGCCTGGAGGGCGGCGAGCAAGGGTCCGTCGGGGATGGACTCGAGGGCCTGGCGGATGGTGCCGAGTGTGGGCGAGGATTGCATCTCGTCCCACGCGAAAAGCGGTTTGCGGACATCGAGGATCACGGCGAATCTCCGGGGGACGGATGGCTCCTGAGGAGACGCGCAACCCTTCCCCGCCTAACGGCGGGCGTGGGGGAGAAATCCGGGAAACGTCGCGTTCCGGCCGCGCGGACGGCAAAATCGCCGACGTTGCTGGGGTACGGCCATTTCCAGAGGTGCCGAATCCCCTACGATTGCCCGCGCGGAATGAAACGCGCAAGGGCCTCACGAACGGGAGTCAAGTCTTGTTGCCGTGCGGGGCAGGGCTGCTCAGAGATTGAAGAGAAGCGGACTGAACCACGAAGAGCACGAAGGACACGAAGTGAAAGAACCGAGCGGAACACACAGTTATTCTTCGTGCTCTTCGTGTCCTTTGTGGTTCAACATCTTGCCCAACTTCATCCGCTGAACAGCCCTGCCGTGCGGGGAATGCCGGACAATGATCCCATCGCTCAAGCCCGGTTCCCGGAGCCATACCGTGCGGATCGCCCTCGCCTTGCTCGCCGCGTTCTGCGCGCGGCCACTTCTCGCCGACGATCACTTCGAGAAGCACGTTCGCCCGTTGCTGTTGAAGCACTGCGTCTCGTGCCACGGGCCGGACAAGCAGAAAGGCGGGCTTCGGCTCGACTCCAAAGCCGGCTGGCAGCGCGGTGGCGACAGCGGCCCGGCGATCGTCCCCGGCGACGCGGACAAGAGCCTGCTCTTGCGCGCCGTCCGCGCCGCGGACGGCGTCGAGCAGATGCCGCCGAAGGGGACGTTGACGGACGCCGAGATCGCCGCACTCACCAAATGGGTGAAGGACGGCGCGCCCGACCCGCGCGACGGCGGGCCGGTCAAACTCGGCGGCACCACCGTCGAGGAGGCGAAGACGTGGTGGGCGTTTCAACCGGTGAAGCGGCCCACGGTTCCGAAGAGTGGGTTCACCAATTCCATCGACGCTTTCGTCACCGCGAAGCTGGCTGAGAAGAAGTTGACGCTCTCCCCACCCACCGACAAGCGGACGCTCATCCGCCGCGCGACCTACGACCTCACTGGTCTGCCGCCGACGGCCGAGGAAGTGGATGCGTTCATCAAAGACGATTCGCCGACCGCGTTCGCCACCGTCGTGGACCGCCTCCTCGCCTCGCCGCACTACGGCGAGCGGTGGGGCCGCCACTGGCTCGACCTCGTCCGCTACGCCGACACCGCCGGCGACACCAGCGACCACCCACTGCCGCACGCCTGGCGATACCGCAACTGGGTGATCGACGCGGTGAACCGCGACCAGCCCTACGACGAGTTCCTGCGCGAGCAGATCGCCGGCGACCTCCTTGCCGCCCAAGGGCCGCCCGATCAGTACGCCGCGCGCGTCACCGCGACCGGCTTCCTCGCGATGGCCCGGCGGTTCGACTTCGACAGCGACAAATCCATGCACCTGACACACGAGGACGGCATCGACACGCTCGGCAAAGCGCTCCTCGGCTTGACCATCGGCTGCGCCCGCTGCCACGACCACAAGTACGACGCCATCACCGCCCGCGACTACTACGCCCTGTACGGCATCCTCGACAGCGCGAAATTCTCCTTCGCCGGGTGCGAGGCGAAGCAGCAGCCGCGCGACCTCGTGCCGTTGGTGTCGCCCGCCGAGTGGGACCGTGTGGTCAAGCCGCACCAAGAGAAACTCGCGAAGCTCGATGCCGAAATCCGGGCGAATGCCGAGGCGCAGGCGAAGCACGCGCGGGCCGTGCAAGCGGTGTTTTTGAAGTCCCGCAACGTGCTTTCGACCGGTGAAATCCCGGACGGCCGCGACAAGCGGTTCGACGCGAAAGAGTTCGACGTGAAGGCTGGGGAGGTGGTGCTGCTGTCCGTCATGCCGTTGAAGAACCACGGAGCCGACACCACACTCGTCGAGTTGGAAATCGCCGAAGTTGGTGGGAAAGGGCGGAAGTGGGACGCGACGGACGACCTTCTGGACGACTTGCTCGCCGGCAACCCGCACGCCGACCGGCAGGGGAACAAGCACGTCTGGTGGCTCTTCGACACCCGCAACCAGCCGACGCCACTACCGGAAGCCGTCCGTGATGCCAGTGGGAAACCGGGGCTGAACGTGTGGCGGAACGGTGACACGCCGTCGGTGCTGGTGAACTCGACGAAGGCGGAAATCACGGCGTGGACGAAGTTGCCCGCGCGGTCGCTGTTCGTGCATCCGGCCCAGAACGGCAACGTCGCCCTCGGCTGGCTCAGCCCGTTCACCGGCAAGGTGAAGATCGCCGGCCGCATCCAGGACGCGCACCCCGGCGGGCCGGACGGCGTCGGCTGGGTGCTGGAACACTTCGCCACCGACGCGCGGCCGAACCTGCTGGCGATGGCGGCAGAAGCGGCGAAGCGCCCGGCGTTGGAACGGCAGAAAGTGGAACTCCTTCGCGCCGCGCCGACGCAGGATGTCGCGTTCGCGGTGGTGGAGGGCAAACCGGCGGACGCCAAACTTCACCTGAAAGGCGACCCGGAAAAGCTCGGCGATGTGGTGCCGCGCCGCTGGCTGGAAGTGCTGGGCGGGCAACCGATCTCCACGAAGAGCGGCAGCGGGCGGCTCGACCTCGCCGATTGGATCGCGTCGAAGGACAACCCGTTGACGGCCCGCGTGATGGTCAACCGCATCTGGCTGCACCACTTCGGCAAGGGGTTGGTGAACACGCCGAACGACTTCGGCACGCGCGGCCTCCGGCCGACGCACCCGGAACTTCTCGACTGGCTGGCGGCGGAGTTCGTCGCGTCCGGCTGGAGCGTGAAGGCGATGCACCGGACGATGATGCTTTCGGCCACCTACCAGCACGCCAGCACGTCCCGCGACGACGCGGCGAAGGCCGACGCGAATAACGAGTTGCTGTGGCGGTTCGACCGCCGGCGGCTGAGCGCGGAGGAGTTACGTGACAGCCTACTGTCAGTGGGAGGCACCCTCGACCGCGAGCCGGCCGCGGCGCACCCGTTCCCGCCGGCCGCCTCGTGGAACTACACCCAGCATGTCCCGTTCGGCACCTTCTACGAGACCGACAAGCGGAGCGTGTACCTGGTGAGCGTGCGAAACCGGCGACACCCGTTCCTCGGCCTGTTCGACGGGGCCGACCCGAACGCCACCACGCCCGCTCGCCAGACGACCACTGTGCCGACGCAGGCGCTGTACTTCATGAATGACCCGTTCTTCCACGCGCAGGCGGAGAAGTTGGTGGCGCGGGCGACGGTGAAACCCGCCGCCGAACGGCTCGGCGAGCTGTTCCGCGTCGCGCTGCAACGGCCGCCGACCGCGAAGGACCGCGACTTCGCCACCGGGTTCCTCGACCGCTACGCCAAGAGCCTGACCGACGCGCCGGCGGCGGATCGCCCGAAACTCGCGTGGGCCGCGCTCGCCCGCGTGCTGCTGGCCAGCAACGAATTCCTCTTCGTGGAGTGAGGGCGATGAGCGAACCCACCGACCACGACCAGTTGTTCAAGACCGTGATCCGGGAGTTCTTCCCGGACTTCCTCACGCTGTTCTTTCCCGCGCAGGCGGCGCGGTTCGACCTGTCCGCCGTGACGTGGTTGACCCAAGAGGTGTTCGCCGCTCCGCCCGACGGTCCCAAGCACGTTCTGGATTTGGTGGCCCAGTTGCGGCGGGCGACCGGCGACCCCGTGCTGGCGCTGATTCACGTCGAAGTCGAGTCCGCCGATTCGGTCACGGACATCGAGGGCCGGCTGCCGGACTACTACTTCCACCTCCGCCGGACCCAACGGAAGCCGGTGTTGCCGGTGGTGCTGTTCCTGAAGGTCGGGCTGGACGGCATCGGGGTACGGACGATCACCGACGATTGGGAAGACGAACCCGTACTCACGTTGCGGTATCGGTACATCGGGTTGCCGGGGTTGTCGGGGGCCGAGTACCTGCGCGGCAACAACTGGCTCGGCGTGGCGCTGTCGGCGCTCATGCGGGTGCCGAGGGGCCAACGGGTGGCGCTCGGCGTGGAGGCGATGGACCGTATCGCCGACGCCCCGCTGACCGACGGCAAGAAGTCGCTGCTCGGCGACTGCGTGGAGACGTACATCGACCTGCCGGGAGATGATTTGGAGCGGTTTCGGGGTATGATCGAAGCGAACGCCACCGGGAGGGTTCCAGCCGTGAACAAGACGCGAGTTCAACTGGCCGAAGAGCGAGGTGTCGAGAAGGGCATCGAGAAGGGCGAGCGCCGCGCCCGCCGTGCGATGGTGCTGGAGTTGCTCGAAGCCAGATTCGGACCGGTGCCGACCGAAATCGTCGAGCGGATTGAAACGCTTGACATAGATGCCCTCCGCGCCACCCTCCTGAAAGTGGGGACCGCCGAATCGCTCGCCGCCTTCCGCACCGCCGTCGGCCTCTAGACCGCAAGGAACGCCATGACCACCGTCACCCGAAGGGGCTTCGTCCAGTCCGCCGTCGCCGGTTCGCTGCTGATGCCGGGGTTGCTCAGCGAGCTGCTGGCGGCCGACGGCTCCGACCCGCTCGCGCCGAAGAAGCCGCACTTCCCCGGCAAGGCGAAGTCGGTCATTTTCCTGTTCATGAGCGGCGGCGTGTCGCACGTCGATTCGTTCGACCCGAAGCCGAAGTTGGTCGCCGACCACGGCAAGCGGGTGACGTTCGACCACCCGGAGACGAAGAATCGCCCCGGCTACGAGAAGCTGTTCCTGAAGAAGCCGGACTGGGCGTTCGCCCCGCGCGGCAAGAGCGGCATCGAGGTGAGCGAGCTGTTCCCGAAACTCGGCGCGCAGATCGACGACGTGGCCGTGATCCGCTCGATGCACACCAGCCACTCGAACCACTACAACGCCACGCTCGGCATGCACACCGGGTCGTTCACGTTCGCCCGACCGAGTATCGGCGCGTGGACGAGCTACGGCCTCGGCACGCCGAACAAGAACCTGCCGTCGTTCCTGGTGCTAGCCCCGCAGATGCCCTACGCGGGCACCCAGGTGTGGGCGTCGGACTTCCTCCCCGGCGCGCACCAGGGCACGCGGGTGGTGCCCGGCGCGGAGCCGGTCGCCAACCTCCGGCCGCGCGTGGCTTCGACTCGCCGGCAGCAGATGGAACTGGACGCGATGCGCGCGTTCAACGAAGCCCACCGCGAGACGCGGCCGGACGACCCAGCCCTCGCCGCGCGGATCAAGTCGTTCGAGACCGCGTTCGGCATGCAGGCGGAAATGCCGGCCGCGTTCGACCTGTCGAAGGAGTCGGACGACACGCTCGCCCTGTACGGACTGAAGCGGGGCCAGACCGACGGGTTCGGCTGGCAATGCCTCGTGGCCCGGCGGTTGGTCGAGCGCGGGGTGCGGTTCGTCGAGCTGATTCACACCGGGTCGTCCGGCAACTGGGACTCGCACGGCAACATGGCCGACCACGGCCGCCTCGCCAAACAGGTCGATCAGCCGATGGCGGGGTTGATTCAGGACTTGAAGCGGGCCGGGTTGTTCGACGACGTGCTGGTGGTGTGGACCACCGAGTTCGGCCGCACACCGTTCAACAACACGGCGACGAATCCCGGCCGGGAACACCACAACTGGGCGTTCAGCTCGTGGCTGGCGGGGGCCGGCGTGAAGCGCGGCGTCGTCCACGGCGCGACCGACGAACACGGCATGAAGGCGGTGGAAAAGCCGGTTCACGTCCACGACTTCCACGCCACCATCCTGCACCTGATGGGACTGGACCACGAGAAACTGACGTACCGGCACGCCGGCCGCGACTACCGCCTGACCGATGTGGCCGGGAATGTTGTCAAACCGGTCTTGGCGTGAACCGTTGCAACCGGTGGATGTTCGACTCTCGTTCGGTGGCCGGGGCGAGCCCGGCTGTTAACCGGATCTCGGCGGCGTCGAAACCGACCCCGTCCGCCGCTTCGGTGAACAACTGGATCGGCACGCCGAGCCGTTCGGCGGCGGCGGGCGTGGGAATCAGGTCATCGGGCGGCGGGGAAATGGCGGCGACTCGCGGCGGGAACGTCTCCCCGGCATCCCAGTCGGCGGCAACGACACCGCCCGCCGCGAGAATACTCGCGGCGGTCGGTGTCGTTCGCCGGAACGACGGAGGCGTTCACGCCTCGGCTCAGTTGAACTTGGACATTTCCAGCAGTTGCATCCGCTGCATGTCCTGGTTCGGCCCGACGTACAGGTGCAGGTGATCCTTGTCAATATACACGACCTGGACTCGCGGGCGGCGGGTGTACACCGGCCACGGGTACGACGACTGGATCAGCTCGTTGTAATACACCGCGCACTCCCAGTGGCAGTGGTGCAGTTGCGCCCACCCGACCAGCGGGAAGAACCGGGGCGGGTCGATCTTGTCCACGATCCGCGTCGTCTGGACGGTGATCTCGTCACGGAACTCCTCGTAGACGAACGGCACGCCCCGCACCGGCGACTTCAGCACGCGCAGGACTTCCAGCTCCGTCGGCGGGTCCTCGCATAACGGCGGCGGCAGCCCGTCTTGCACCGGCGGCAAGATCGGCGTCCGCTGGTCGTTCTTGTAGTT
This sequence comes from Gemmatales bacterium, assembly GCA_038247725.1. Lineage (GTDB taxonomy): Bacteria > Planctomycetota > Planctomycetia > Gemmatales > Gemmataceae > JALHQU01. The sequence continues at coordinate 3,497 of JBBRUO010000008.1, read as the reverse complement.
CAGCTTCTCTTCCACGCGGGTGGCGTGCCACGGCTGGATGCACCCGACCGACAGGGTCGGGAGCGTCGCGGCCGCCAGCAGCCAGAATTGTCGTTTGAACCAGCTCATGGTTCCCCCTCCGAAGAATGCCGCGACTGGCGACCGGCCGGTTGGGGCGACTGGTCCGCCCGGAACGACTGGCCCGTTGCTACGGAAGGTATCGGCCGGGTGCGGCCGTCGGTTGAGGGAAATCGGCACCGGCGGCCCGAACGGTATACTGGCCGGGACCGCCCGCCGTCCCCCATTTCGCCGAGGTGCCGCATCTTGACCGCCGCCGCCGTAATTCGCGCCCTCGGGCTGCAACCGCACCCGGTCGAAGGGGGCCACTTCCGCGAGACGTACCGCTCGACCGCCAGCATTCCGGCCGTCGCCCTGCCGTCGCACGACGTCGACCGCTCGGTGAGTACCGCCATCTACTACCTGCTCACCGGCGCGGCCGTCTCCGAGATGCACCGGTTGCCCGGCGACGAGGTGTACCACTTTTACCTCGGCGACCCGCTCGTAACCCTGCTGCTAACCCCGGACGGTCTGTCCGAGGTGGTGACGCTGGGGCACGACCTGCTGGCCGGGCAGGTGCCGCAACTGGTCATCCCGGCCGGCGTCTGGCAGGGGAGCGTGCGAGGGAACGGCCCGCACGGGTTCACCCTCATCGGGGCGACGATGGCCCCCGGCTTCGACTGCGCCGATTACGAGCGGGGCACGCGGGACGCGCTGACGGCCGGCTGGCCGACCCGCGCCGCGGACATCACCGCGCGGACACCGCAGGGGTGACAACCTCGTCGCCTTTCGGGTACAATCGGGTGGTGGAAACACACGGCCGTTTAAGGAGACCGGTATGCCTACAACACTCGAAACAGTTGGGGTTCTCCGCCCGACAAATGCTCTGCCTAATGGCTTCGCAGAGGCGCACGGGCGGCTCGCGAGTTTTTCGGCGCTACAGGCGAACTGGGACGGCTACGGAGCGGGGCCGATTCCACCCGCGATCCTCTCCGCCGTGAGAGCGTTTCTGGATCGCTTGGCGCAGATGTCTTCGCCGCCGGTGCCGCGCGACTCGACCTTTCCCGCCGTGGTTCCCCTGTCGTCGGGCGCGGTCCAGTTGGAATGGCATGTCGGTGAGCGGATTCTCGAACTGGAGTTCGAGACCGCCGAGGTCATTCACTTTTTGAAGTGGTGGCCGCAGAAGGGCGTTGCGGTGGAAGGAACTTATTTCGCGAACGATCTCTCCCGTTCCGTCACCTTGCTCGACTGGGTGCTGTGTGGCCACGACTCCGCTTGATCCACCGGCATCGAGCTTGCCGGAGCCGCCATCACGGGGTCCGTAAGTTCCTGACGAAGAGAGCATGTATCGGGCAATTCTCCCCGCCGCTGTGGCGGTTTGGTTGCCCGACGGGAAGCCGTCGTCGGCGATCTTCCACCACCCCAAATTCTCGGCCGATATCGCTGACAAAACCACGCTGCCGGAGTTGGCGGGTCGGTGGCCAGTCGGCACGGCGTTCGTCCAGTTCACGAGCGGCGTCGCGCGAACGCTCGGTTTCTCCGCCCACCACGAGCCGGAACACGGCAACGACGCGCACGCCAACGTTTACTGCGACCACGGCACCAGCGACCGGAAGAAAAAGGCCCGCGCGCTGGCCGCGCAGTGCCAGTTGGTTCACGGCTCCACCCCGAACGGAAGGGGTGGCGGGGGAACCACGACTCTCGCCGAGTGAGCTTCTCCCAGCCCCTTGACTCGATTCGTAAAATCCGCCGACGCCACCCACGAAGTCCTGGTGTCGGCACCACGATACTCGATCGGCCTCCGCCGCTGGTTCGTCCGGGAAGAAATCCCCGGCCGGGACCGCGATCCGGGGGCCGATCTCGTTTTTTTTCCCCCGCTACTGACATTCGTTCCGGCCGGCCGGCGAACCAGAATGCGGCGGTGGTGTCCGGATAGGCACTCACCCCCTCGAACACGGAGTTCTCGCCCATGATTTTCGCGGAAGCGTCTGGCATCTCGTCCGGCGCGTGGCTGGGCATCGGCGGGTTCGGATTGGCCGCCATCGGCGCGGTCCTCGGCGTCGTCGCCTCCATGTGGGGCAGGTTCAAGTCGGTCCTGTGGCGGGTCGTCAGCCTGGTCATCCGCCGCGTGGAGATCCCCACCCAGGCGGCGCACGAGGCCGTCACCGCGTACCTCATCGCCCACTACAAGCGGTCCAAGAACTACGACCGCATGTACGGCGCGCACTGGGAGTTCCAGCGGGACGGCCGGTACGGGCTGATTCCCTACGAGGAGTTCGGTAACCGCACGCTCGTGTTCTGGAAGTGGCTGTTCCCGCTGGTGTTCACCAACCAGCAGGAGAAGAAGGCCGGCGGCAAGGGCAACGAAGGCGGCGGCAACTCCGCCACCAAGGTCTACAGCACCCTGCTGTACGTCCGCGGCACCGTGGACGTGGAGGAGATCCTGAAGCTGGCGTGCGACAAGCGGAACGAGATCTCGTGGGCGGCCGAGGACGCCGAGAACGAGTCGAAGACCCGCTTCGTCATCCACTTCGTGCCCAAGCGGGCCGAGTCGGACGACGACCACGACGACGGCAGCAACGGCCTGCCGTGGTACCAGCAGGGCACCTACCGGCTGATCGCGCACGACCCGGACCAACTCGGCAAGCGGCCGACGCAGAACGGCAAGGCGCTCGACAACCTGATCTTCCCGCAGCGGGTGAAGGACCTCATCAAGGAGATCGAACTCTGGCGGAAGAGCCGCGACTGGTACCGCGAGAAGGGCATCCCGTGGAAGCGCGGGTGGATGCTGTACGGCCCCCCCGGCACCGGCAAGACGGCCCTCGCCCGCGCCTTCGCCGAAGACATGAACATGCCCATCTACGTGTACAACCTGGCCGAGATGGGCAACCACGACCTGATGAAGGCGTGGGCCGAGATGCAGATGAACGTGCCGTGCATCGCGCTCATCGAGGACATCGACAACGTGTTCCACGGGCGGGAAAACATCGCCCGGAAGAACGGCAACCTGTTCGGCATGATGATGGGCGCGCCGAAAGGCGGCAACGACGACGACCGGGACCGGGGCGGTCGCGGCGGCATGATGTCCCAGCCGCTGACGTTCGACTGCCTGCTGAACTGTCTCGACGGGGTGGAGCGAAGCGACGGCATCTTCACCATCCTGACGACGAACGACATCAGCAAGATCGACCCGGCTCTGGGCCAGCCGCGGAAGTTGCCCGACGGCACTACCGAGTTCATCAGCACCCGCCCCGGCCGGGTGGATAAAGCCGTGGAACTCGGGTACATGGAAACCGCCGACAAGAAGAAGATGGCCCGCCGCATCTTGGGGGCCTACGAGCGGCCGCTGATGGAGATGATGGCGTTCGTGGACAAGTACGCCGACCTGCAAGAGACGCCGGCCCAGTTCCAGGAGCGGTGCGCCCAGGTGGCGCTCCAGTGCTTCTGGAGGGAGAAGTACG
>JBBRUO010000007.1:0-27215 GCA_038247725.1 Gemmatales bacterium | reverse complement strand
GGGGGTTGCCCCGCCCCCCCCCCTCGCCCTGTCCCGGCCGCCCCCACTCGCCACTGCGGGGGCGTGGGTCGCCCCCCCTAAGGGGGGCGCACGACGAGGAGGCGAAGCCGGTGGTGTACCGCCACGACAGCTTGCCGAAGGAGGCTCCCAGCTTCTGGCAGGATCTCGACCAGGACCAGGACGCGCAGTTGAGCCTGTTCGAGTGGCGAACCGGCGGGAAGGCGGTGGACGACTTCGTGAAGTACGACGAGAACGAGGACGGGTTCCTGGTCGTCGAGGAGTACGTCGAGGCGGCCCCGCCGCCGCCGCCGCAACCCACGCGGCCGACCGACAGCCGCGACCGCCGCTGAGAACGCGCGGGACGGATCGAAACCCGACGGCCGCGCGGACCACCCGCGCGGCCGTCGGTCGTGAAATGGCCAGCCGCGCGACTCGATTTCGCGTTTCGGTTGGGGTGGAAAGCGGCGGGGGGTGGGGGTATTCGCGACGGTCAATGTGCCCCCGGCTCGGAGTCCGGGACCGTCGCCGAATCCGGGAGGAACCCCCCTCATGCGGTCGCTCGTCGCTTCACTCCTCGCTGTGTTCGCTTCCGCCGTCGCCGTCGCCAGCCCGCTGCCGCCGCACTTCGACGACGCCTCCCTGCACGCCGTCCAGTTCGTGGACAAGAACGAAGGGTGGGCCGTCGGCGACCAGGGCGGCGTGTGGCACACCATCGACGGCGGGAAGACGTGGGAGCGGCAGACGACCGGCTCGCGGGCCTGCCTGAAAGGCGTCTGCTTCCTCAACCCGTACACCGGCTGGGCGGTCGGCCGCATCGAATTACCCGCCGACGCGGGGTCGTCCGGGGTCATCTTCACCACCACCGACGGCGGGCTAAACTGGGTCGAACTGACCAGCGGCGTGCTGCCCGGGCTGAACGCCGTCCGCGTGTTCGACGAGAAAACGGCGGTCGTGTGCGGGGACGGCTCGGCCGGGTCGCCGGCGGGCGTCTTCACCACGACGGACAAAGGGAAAACCTGGGTCGCGGCGAACGGCGGTCGCGCCCCGTCGTGGCAAGGCGGCTCGTTCACCTCGGAAAAAAGTGGCGTCGTCGGCGGGGTGTGGGGGCGACTGGCCACCTTCCGCGACGGCAAACTGACGCCGGCCGAAATTGACTCGCTCGGCGGCCGCGCGGTGCGGGGCATCGTCATGAGCGGGGCGGCGGGCGTGGCCGTGGGCGACGGCGGGCTGATCCTGACCACGACCACCGCCGGAACGACGTGGGGCATCGCCGACACGAAAATCCCGACGGCGGTCGCGGAGGGCCTGAACTTCCGCTGCGTCGCGTCGTTCGGGAAGTCGGTGTGGGCGGCCGGCCGACCCGGTTCGGTGGTGCTGCGGTCCGCCGACTTCGGCAAGACGTGGGAGAGCGTGGCCACCGGCTGGCACGTGCCGATCAACGCCCTGTGCGCGATCAGCGAGACGGAAGTGTGGGCGGCGGGCGACCTCGGCGCGGTGCTGAAATCGACCGACGGCGGGAAGACGTGGACGACGCAGCGGTGCGGCGGCACGCAAGCGGCGGCGCTGTTCGCCCACGGGTCGGCGACGACGGTGCCGCTGGAAACGGTGTCGCTGCTCGGCGGGCGGGACGGCCACTTCGTCGCGGCGATGACGGTGGCCAGCCCGGACCCGGCCACGGCCGACCCGAAGCGGGCGACCGACCCGCACCGGTTGCAGGCCGCGATGCGGGAGGCGAGCGGCCTCGCCGCCGACGCCTGCTGGCAGTTCCCCATCCCCGGCCACCTGAGCGACGGCAAGTCGGACGCGCTGCTCGCCGCGTGGGTGAAGCAGCACGGGCCCGCCGCCGAGGACAAACTCGTCGCCGAGATGGTGCTGGCCATCCGCATGTGGCGGCCGGAGGTGGTGGTCGCCGACGCCTACCACAACCGCGCCCCGGACGCGCACCTCGTCATCGTGGCCGCGCGGAAGGCGTTCAAACTGGCCGGCGAGGAGACGGCGTTCCCCGAACAACTGACCGCGCTGCACCTGAAGCCGCACCGGGCGAAGAAGCTGTACACGGGGGGGCCGGAGTCGGGCGACAAGTGCCAGGTGAAGTACGACCAGACGGCGTTCGCCAAGCAACTGCTCGACTCCCCGGCCGGGTTCGCCGAACCCGCCTGTGCCCTGCTCGGCACGCTGCCCCCGGACCGGCGGTGCTTCGCCGCCGTCACCAGCTACATCGCGGACGCCATGACGCACGCCGAGTTGATGACCGGCATCGACGTGACCGTCGGCGGCCCGGCCCGGCGGAAGTTGCCGGTGTTCGACGGCGTCCTCGACCAACTCGTCGCCGACCGCGAGCAACTGCTGAAGCAGCGGCAGACGCTGGACCGCATGATCGACGCGGCGGAACAGACCGGCGGGGCGGACACGGCGCTGGCCCGAATCGGCACCGACCTCAAGCGGTTGCCGGACGACGTGGCCGCGAAGACGGTGATCGGCCTCGCCCGCCAACTCGCCGCCGAGGGCAAGTGGGTGGCCGCGCGGGAGCTGAACCTGCTGGCGATCAGCAAGTACTCGGCGTACCCGGAGACGGTGGAGGCGGTGCGATGGCTGTCGCGGTACTACGCCAGCGGGGAGGCACGGCGGCGGGCCGAACTGGTGAACAAGCTCATCGTCACCGACCTCACTTTCTCGCCGACCGGGGTGAAGCAGGCGTCGAACCAGGAGGCGGTGATCAACTCGCAGGAACTCCGCCTGACCGACGGCGAGGGGGTCCGCATCTGGGGCAAGGCGTGCGTCGATCTGGAGAGCAAGCTGGCCGGCTTCGGCCCGGTGTACTCCCGCGACCCGGCGACCCTCCTCTGCACCTACTCCAGCCGGCGGCAGATGGGTCTGACCGGGGACGCGGCCAAGCAACTCGGCGACTACTTCCGCACCACCCCCGGCGCGGCCGACCGCACGCCGGGCGAGGACCACTGGCGGGACTGCCTGGCCGCCGAGGCGTGGCTCGCCAACCGGCAGGCCGTCCCCGTCCAGCCGAAGCCGCTCGCGGTCTGTCCGAAGACGGCCGTGAAGCCGTTCCTCGACGGCAAGTTGGACGACGACTGCTGGAAGCAGTACAAGCCGGTGGACCTCAAAGGTGTGTCCGGCGCGGGCCTGACCGCCTACGGCACCACGGCGTACTTCACCTTCGACGACGAGTTCGTGTACGTCGCCGTCGAGTGCGCCCACCCGGACGGGAAGCAGCAGCCGAAGGCGGAGAAGCGGCGGCGGGACGACGACCTCCGCGGGTTCGACCGGGTGGACGTGCTGCTCGACCTCGACCGCGACTATCAGACGTACTACCGCTTCCAGGTGGATCAGCGGGGGTGCGTGGCCGAGGACTGCTGGGGCGACACCCGCTGGAACCCGAAGTGGTTCGTGGCGGTGGACCCGACGCCGACCGGGTGGACGGCCGAGATCGCCATCCCGCGCGGCGAGTTGACCGGGGCGTCGCTGAACCACCACACCACCTGGGCGATGAACGTGTCGCGGGTGGTCCCCGGCGTCGGCGTGCGGGCGTGGAGCGGCACCCCGACGGCCACCCCCCGCCCGGAGTGCATGGGCCTGATGCAGTTCTTCGTCGAGAAGTGACGCGGCGATGGCGCGGGAGTTGCACCGAGTTTTCTTGGTCGGAAGGTTCACGAACCTCGCCACCCTCGGGAGAACTCACGCATGAATTCCGTCGACAAGCAACAGTCGGGCGACCGCCACCAGGATTTGCACGGGAAGGACGCGGTCGCCAAGATGCGAGACATCATCGACACCGCCAAGACCTGCTTCTTCTGCACCGTCGTGCCCGCCGGCGACCCCGGCGGGGCGCGGCCGATGAGCGTCCTGAACATGGACGACGGCGGGCACCTGTGGTTCCTCAGCGCGAGCGACAGCCATCACAACCGCGAGTTGGCCCGCGACCCGTCGGTGCGGCTGTACTTCCAGGGGTCGGCGCACTCCGACTTCCTCACCCTGAACGGGCACGCCACCGTCTCGACTGACCGGGCCAAGATCGAGGAATTGTGGGAGCCGACGTTCAAGACGTGGTTCACCGGCGGCCTCGACGACCCCCGCATCACCGTCCTCCGCGTCACCCCGACCGACGGCTATTACTGGGACACCAAGCACGGCACCTTCGTCGCGGGGGTGAAGATGCTCATCGGTGCGACCCTCGGCAAGACGATGGACGATTCCATTCAGGGGAAACTGTCGGTGTGAACCGCCTTCCCGTCACGGCCTCACCCCAGGGCGGCCGCGAGTTGCCGCGTGATCCGCTTGCGGAGTTGGAACTCGTCGTCGTCGAGCCACCCGCGGACCTGCGGGCCGAGGGCGAACTCGTCGGTGACGACGGAGGAGATCGCGGCGTCGATCAACTCCAACGGCTTCACCGCGTAATACCGGGCGGTGGCCCCGTCCACCGTCACGCGGTCCAGTCGCTGGAACAGTTCCTCCAACCGGCCGAGCGCGAGGCGGGGCGGCCCGTGGCCGAGCGCGACGGCGTAGGTGACGGCGGTGGCCGTCCGCTCTCGCACGTCGGCGATGCCGGACAGAAACAGCCGGTCGCGGGCCTCGTCCAGGGCGCGGACGGCCACCGCCTCCCGCCCGACTGCCGCCCACCCGACGGCGAACGCCAGCCGATCCGCCGCGCCGCCGTTCGCGCGGTTGCTCGCCCGCCGCAAGATGGCCTCGCTTTCCGCCGTCAGGCCGAGCTTCCGCAGCCCACGAAACACCGGCGCGGCGGCCTTCGCCAACCCCTCGCGGACGGCCGTATCCATCCCGCCCAGGACGGTCGCCAAGTGTGTCGCCGCCGCCCGCATCGGCTCCGTCAGTTGGAAGCGGAGGGCCGCCGCCGTCGCCCCGACCAGCAGCCGGGTGTGCAGCCGCGCCTCGAACTCCCACCGCTTCGCCTCCCGTTCCAGGAGAGCCAGCTTCGGCACCCAGGCCAGCGCCGCCGGCAGTCGGGCGAGCACCTCGGCGGCGACGGCCGGGGTCAGCCGCGCGGCGATGTCGAACCCGACCAGCACCGCGCGGGGTAACCGGCTGCCGTCGCGGGAGGCGACCGCTTCGGCCAGCAATTCGCGGAGGGGCGAGTTCGGGTCATCCTCGGTCGATAGCAGTTGCACGAGTCGCGTGCCGAACCCGTCCCCGCCGACGACGCCTTTCAAGTCGTGGCTGAGGAAGCGGTGCGTGCCGCCGGCCGGGTCGAGGATGCGGGAGTGCAGCGGCAGCAGTTCGACGGCGTACTCGGCCAGTGGGTCGGCGAGCGGCGGCTCCGGCGGTTCCGCGACCGGGCGTCCGAGTTCGGCGGCGCGGGTGAGGGCTTGGAAGCGGGCGGTCAGTCGCCGGTGGACTTCCGGGTTCACGTCCGGTCGGGCGATCCCGGCGAGCGTCCGCGCGGCGGCGTCCGCCAGTTCCCGCGCCGGGGTGCGGTCGCCGAGTTTCATCAGCCCCCAGGCGAACATCAGGTCAGCGTACGCGGCGGTGGCGGCGAAGTCGGCCTCCATCCCGAACTCGGCCAGCCCCGCGCCGGGGTCGGTCTTTTCCAGCCACTTCCGCGTCGCCCCCCGCGCGCGGAGCAGCCAGTCGCGGGCGTCGGCGAAGCGGTCCCCGCCGGCAGTGCCGTGGAACCGGAGGAACGTCGGCGCGTCGAGGTCCAGCGCCGTCCCGCCGACCGACAACCGGGCGAACAACCGGTCCCGGCAGCGGGCCAGCGCCAGCGGGTCGCCGGACACGGCGGCGGCGGCCGCGAGGCGGGCCAGCCACACCGCCCGCACGGGCAAGTCCGCCTCGAACCGGTCCAGCAGGGCCGTCGATTCCGCCCACGGGAACTCCCCCGTCATGCCCGGCCAGCCGGCGCGGACCATCAGCGCCACCGCCACCCGCGCGGCGGTCGCCGACGGCGGACGGGCGAGGACCGCTTCGGCCGTGACTTTCTCAGCGCCGAAGCGGGCCGCCTTCGCCTCCGACCGCACCCACTGATCCAGCCACTCGGCCGGCGGCGACGCGCGGTCCCACACGGCGTTCGCCCAGCACACCGCCGCGTCCGCCGGCTGACCGGTCTCGGCATACAGCGCCGCCAGTTCCGCCCACAGGTCACCCCGGCTGCGGGAGTCGAGGCGGTGCCCGGCGGCGACGACCTGGCGTTCCAGCGCGGCGCGGCGGGCGGCCCACTCGTTCCGCGCCTTGGCCGCGCGAGGCGGCATGGGGGTGACGGGCGGGTCGGCGGGGTCGGCCGGTTTCGCGGCGGACGGGTCGGCGGCGTCCTCCTTCTTCGCGCGGAAGAGTCCGGTCAATCGGCCGATCCACGTCCCCCCCGTCGGCGGTCGCGCGGGCGGGCGATAGCTCGGAACCGTCAGCGGCGCGAGGTCGGAGTCGGCCTTGGCCACCCTCGGCGTCGCCACCACGAACCCCGGCAGCGGGAAGAGGGCGGCCGGTTCCGGTGCCGTCATCGCCTCGCGCGGCGGGGCCGAGTACGCGACGAACGCCGACAGCGGGCGGAACGCCGACAGCGGCACGCGATGCACCGCGATGCCGGTGGGGTCCGGTTCGACGAGCGCGAGGTGATCGGCGGGCAGTTCGACCGCGCGGCCGACGGCCTCCGGGCGCGGGTTCGGCGAGAGGGCGAACCCGACCGGCAGGAACACGTCCCGACGGCCGGGCAGCGGGGCGTAGGGCGTCGCGGAGAGCGGCACCACCGGCGTCCGCTTGCGGCCGTCGGCCGGCCGGAGGACGACCCGCGTGTCGCCGTCAGCCGTCGTCAGCGCCGCCGCGTCCAGCAGTTGAATCAACTTCTCCTCGGCGTCGGCGGCGAACGCGGCCAGGGCGGCCAGACCGCCGGGCAACAACCACAGTGTTTCGACTTCGGCCGGCGCTCGCGTTTTGCGAACCTTCAGCGGCACCCGAATGTTGGCCCGGACGGGCGGGGTCGGTGGGGCGAGCGGCGCGGCGGGAAGCGGGTGGGCGGGCGACGTGCCGGTGAACGGCGCTTCGGGCAGTACCCGCCAGCCGGTCGGCGGATCGACCAGGGCGACGCGGTGCGGGTCGAACCCGGCCGGGCCGGGCAGCGGGTGCTCCCACCCCAGCCGCACCCACGCGCCGCGGGCGGCCGGGCGGTACACCCCGGCCCCCAGGTCAGCGGCGGTCAGCGTGAGGTAGTGTGGTGGGGAGTCCACGCGGAGGACGGCCCGGTCGTCTTCGATCAGGAACCGCACCGGCTGCGGGTGCAACCGCCGAGTAGCCGCGACGAAACCGGCTAACTTCCCGACGGGCAGGTCGAACAGCAGCGGACCGGCCACGGGCGGCTTCGGGTCCGGGCGCAGGGGGACCAGGGCGGCCCAGCACGGCCACTCGGTCTCGACCAATTCCGGCGGCGGGGTGAGGAGGCGGACATTCAGCCGGGCGAGGCGGGGCGAGTTGGCGATGCCCTCCGGCGGCACCACCCACACCCCGCCACCGGCATCGACGCCGGCGACCACCGGCCGGCCGGCGACCTCGGCGGGGATGACCCCGGCGGCCACTGCCAGCCGCACCGCGTCCGGGTTCGGGAAGAACAGCGACGGCATGGGTGTCCGAGGCGCGGGGGGGACGACAGTCGAAGTGTAGCACGCGAGCGAGTTGGTCAGCCGTCATTGGCCGGCGGAACGGGGCAATCCCCCCGTCGTCCACCGGCGCAAGGCCTTCCCGCTAACCGCTCGACAATCCCGATGTGCCATTCCTCCCTGGGTTCGTCTATCAGGTCGGCTTGCCCACCCGATACCTCGTGGGGTCGCCGTTCATCACGCCGTCGTGGGTGACCAGCAACTCGTAACCGGTGTCGTCCTCGGCCAGGAGGGTGATCGCTTCGGGCTTTGCTCCCGTGGCGTTCGACGGTCGCGTCCCTGGCGATCAGCCGAACCTAGACCGACGGGTCGCCGTCGTGGTCGTCCCCGATGCGGCAGTCAGCCACGACGAAGTCGGCCGCCAGTCACTCAGGTTTCGGTAACTCGGCCACCACCGCGCGGAGGGCGGTTTCTCTGGTCGCCTCGGCCGTGGTCATGACAATCTTCCTCATGAAACCTGTAACCCTGAAACCTGAAACTGCTTTACGCCACCGCTTCCGTCACCACGTTGCCGGCGATGTCGGTGAGGCGTTCGTCGCGGGCGTGGTGGCGGATCGTCAACTTCTCGTGGTTCAGGCCGAGCAGGTGCAGGATGGTGGCGTGGAAGTCGTGGACGGGGATCGGGCGTTCGATGGCGTGCAGGCCGAACTCGTCGGTGGTGCCCACACTCGTGCCGCCCTTCGCGCCGCCGCCGGCCAGCCACATGGTGTAGCCGAGCGGGTTGTGGTCGCGGCCGGCGCTGCCCTGGCTGTTCGGCGTGCGGCCGAACTCGCTGCACCACACCACCAATGTGTCCTTCAACAGGCCGCGTTGCTTCAAGTCCTTCAGCAGGGCGGCGACGGGTTTATCCACGAGGCCACACATCTTCTCGTGGTTGCCGTTCAGGTCGTCGTGCGCGTCCCACTGCATGTTCACCGGTCCGCCGCCGCTGTACACCTGCACGAACCGGACACCCCGCTCCACCAGCCGCCGCGCGAGCAGCAGGCGGGTGCCGAAGTCCTGCGTTTGCTTGTCGTCGAGGCCGTACATCGCCTTGGTTTCTTTCGTCTCTTGCGTCAGGTCCACGGCGTCCGGGGCCGACTTCTGCATCTTGAACGCGAGTTCGTAACTGCTGACACGGGCCTGCAAGTCGGTGTCGCCGGGGGGCAGGTTGAGTTCGTTCAGCCGTTTCACGAGGTCGAAGGTGTTGGCGTTGCGGGTGTCACTCACCCCGGCCGGCGGGTGCAAGTTCAGGATCGGGTTCGGCCCCTTCCGTAGCAGCGTGCCCTGATGGACGGCCGGCAGGTACGCCGCGCCCCAGCACGGCGCGCCGCCTTCGAGGACGCCTTCCGGCTGCGGCATCACGCAGTACGCCGGCAGGTTGTCGCTTTCACTGCCGAGGCCGTAGGTCACCCAACTGCCGATGCTGGGGTGGCCCATCAGCGTGCGGCCGGTGTGCAGCTCGTACATGGCCGGCGCGTGGATGGTGGACTGACTGGTACAGGACTTCAGGAAGCACACGTCATCGACGCACCCGGCGAAGTGCGGCATCAGGTCGCTCACCCACTGGCCGGATTTGCCATGCTTCTTGAACTTGCGGGTGCTGGCGAGAATCGTCTCCGCGCCACTGGTGAATTGCGACTTCGGCCGGCCGGTGCCTTCGGGGAGGGGCTTGCCGTGCATCTTCGTAAGCGTCGGCTTCGGGTCGAACAGGTCCATCTGACTCGGCCCGCCGACCATGAACAGGAAGATGACCCGCTTGGCCTTCGGCGCGAAGTGCGGTTTCTTCGGCGCGAGCGGGTGAACGGCGGGCTTGGCGGCGGTCTCGCGAGAGAGTAGCCAGTGGAGGGCGATGCCGCCGGCGGTGGTGGCGACGAACTGTCGGCGGGTGGGGGTAGTGTTCATGCCCCCAGAGTAACAGGTGGGGGATGGGATGGGCAATAGCCTCACTCCCACGGCCGCCACCAGCGGCGGGGTCGGGGGGCGGGGGTCGGGATCGGGAGAGGGGTCGCTTCCGTGACCGAAACCGGGGCGGGAACGAACGGCGGGATCGGTTCGTCGGCGAGCCAGTGGCGGAGGTCGGTTTCCAGGGCGTCGGCCGTCGGATACCGCTCCCGCTGTTCCACCGCGAGGGCCGTGCAGAGGATCGTCAGCAGGCGGTCGTCGGTGTCGGGGACGGTCGCCGGACACGGCGGCAGGTAGATGTCGGGGCACATCCGGATGAGGTCCAGCAGGGCGGTGTCGGTGGTGGCGTTGAACGGCAGGCGGCCGGCCAGCAACTCGTACAAGATCACGCCGACCGACCACACGTCGGCCTGCGGGCCGGTGGCCGCCGACCCCTTGGCGAGCATCTCCGGGGCCATGTACGAGGCGGTGCCGATGCGGGTGCCCAGCACCGTCTGCTCGGCGGCGCTGGCCCACTTGGCCACGCCGAAGTCCGACACCAGCGGCTCGTCCCCGTCCATCAGCACGTTCGACGGCTTCAGGTCGCGGTGAATCACCCCCTGGGAGTGCGAGTACGCGACCGCGCTGGTGATTTTCGCCACCACTTCGACGACCAGTCGGGCCGAGGTTCGCACCTCCTCCAGTCGCCCGCTCAGGGGGCCGTCGGGCAAGTACCGTAGCGCGAAGTGCATCATCCCCTGCGTTTGCCCGGCGGCGTACACGGGGATGATGTGCGGATGTTTGAGGGCGGAGAGGAGTTGCCCTTCCTGCTCGAACCGGCGGCGGAGGTCTCGCCCGGCGAGCGGGTCGCGGAGCACCTTGACGGCCACCTGACGGCGGGCGGCGTGATCGTCGGCGAGATACACGTCGGCCATGCCGCCGCCGCCGAGCCGGCGGTGCAGGGTGTAGCCGGGGAAGACCGGCAGCACGAGGGGGAGGGTGGGCACGGTGTCACCGAATCCAGGCGAGGTCGTCGGGCCACAGTTGAACTGTCCGGACCTTAGCACGGAAACCGGCGGGTGACCGAGAATCGGACGGGTGTGGTGGGTACATCTCGACCCGAAAGTGTTTGACCGGAACCCGGTGGGGCTGCGGGACCGCGTGTCCCGTTTTAGGTACGCAACTCGCCGGGAGATTCTTCCACGCGATTCGGGATTACTTCTCTTCCTTGAACAGCGGTTCGGCGGCGTTCGCCAGGGTCGCCGCGATGCCGGACAGCGCGAAGGATGCGGCACAGCAGTACATCATCACTTCCAGCCCCCACGCGGTCGCCACCGTGTCCAGCAGCTTCGCCCCGGCGGCCGCGCCCAGGTTGCCCCACATGTTCGCCCAGCCCAACACCGTCGCCGCCTGACGCCCGCCGGTGTCTTGCGCGAACGCCCACGCCGCCGGGATGCCGATGTCGGTGCAAACCGACATGATGGTGAGCGCGATGACCACCGCCCACGCGGTCGGCAGGAACGGGCACGCGGCCACGGCGATCACGCACGGAATTTTGAACAGCCCGGCGGGAATGGCCCGCCCCCAGCGGAGTCCGACCGCCCGCGCCAGCCGATCCGTCAGCCAGCCGCCGAACAACATGCCGAACGCGCCCGCGAACAGGGGCACCGTCGTCATCAGCCCGCGCTCGTCCACCGGCGTGCGGAACCGCTCGTCCAGGTAGCGGGCCGCGTAGGTAATCAGGAACACCCAGCCGATGTTGTTGAAAAGCTGGAACGCCGAGAACAGCCACTGATTGCGGCTGTGAACCAGCTCCTTCCACGGGATGCCGTCGGTGCCCGCCCGTTGCGAACTGGCCGACTGCCCGCGCAAGATCAGCGCCTTCTCGGCGTCGTTGCACCAGGGGTGTTGCGTCGGCCGGTCGCGGGCGAATAGCCAAAACAGCAGCGCCACGACCACGCCCAGCCCGGCGTAGACGTACATGGTCGGCCGCCAGCCGTCGGTGTGAATTTGACGGATCGTGCCGGGAAACGCCTTCTCCAGCAGTAACCGGTTGAGCCGGGCGGATTCCTCGGCGGTGCGGGTGGCCGGCGGGATGGCGGCCACCCGCCTCCCGTCCAGCGGCAGCGGCACGGTCGAGTAGTCGGGTGGGTCGTAACGGGAGTGCGGGCCGGCGAAGTCGGTCAGCACGTCCGCGACTTTCCCGACGGTTTGCCCGGCCAGCGCCGCCCGCACCTCGGCCCGCACTTTGGCGAGCGCGGGCGACTTTTCCTCGGCTTCCTTTTCCAACTGATTCGCGGTCGGCGCGAGGATCGGCGCGGCGTCGAGAACCTGACCCGGCGTCACCGTCGTGGGGGTGCTGAGCGGGACGAAGGCGACGATGAGCAGGCCGGTGATCCAGTTGGCGGTCGCCCCGCCGAACCGCCCGCCGAAGGCGACGACGCCGCTGGCGAACCCGCGTTGTGTGTCCGGCACCCACCGTTTCACCAGCAGCGCCGCCGTCGGGTACGCGCCGGCCTGCGACAGCCCCAACAGCAGCCGGGAGATGAACAGCGTGACGATATCCTGACTCAGCGCGATGCACACGCCGAAGACGCCCAGGCCGATCATGTACAGGGTCATCATCAGGCGGGGGCCGTACCGCTGGGAAAGCCAGCCGGCCGGCACCTGCCCCAGCGCGTAGGCGAAGAAGAACGCGGACATCACCCAGCCCATGCCGGCCTTCGAGATGTGCAAGTCTTCGCGGATGAACACCTCGGCCACGCCGAGGCAGACCCGCTCCAGGTAGAGCAGGACGGCCGCCAGCATGGTGACGAGGACGATGACGTAACGAATGCGGGTCGGGCGTTGGGCGTCGGTGGGCATGGGCGACATGGTGCCACACGGCGGCGTGGCGGGCAACCACAGATTCGGAATCTCGGAATTGGGCCGGCGGCGGGATTCCGGTTGACTCGAAACGAACGTTTGATATGCTGGAAACGTTCGATTAAAACAAACGTTCGGATGGTGCCCACCGATGCCTCCGGTCCTCCCACCCCCGCCCGGCCCGGCCCTCGCCCCGGACGCCCGCCAGCGGCTGCTGGAGGCGGCGACCGACGTGTTCGCCGAGGCCGGGTACGAGGGCGCGTCCGTCCGCCAGATCACCGACCGCGCCGGCACCAACCTGGCCAGCGTCAACTACTACTTCGGCGACAAAGAGCACCTGTATATCGAGGCGGTGAAGCACGCGCACGAGTGCACCAGCGCCGCCCCGCGGGACTTCCCCCCGGACACGCACCCGGCCGACAAGCTGAACCACTTCATCCGCGGGATGGTGCGGGCCATGCACGCCCCGACCTCCCCGGCGGCGATGACGCTGATGATGCGGGAGATGGCCGACCCCGGCAAAGCGGCCCACGTGGTGGTGGACGAGTTCATCCGCCCGATGGCCTTCCAGTTGCGGGACATCCTCCGCGAACTGCTGCCGGACCTGCCGGAACCGCAACTGCTGATGACCGGGTTCAGCGTCATCGGCCAGATCCTCTTCTACCGCCAGAACCGGCCGGTCGCCGAGTTGATCTTCGGCCTCGACCACGTCGAGCGGCTGACCGAAGAGATGGTAGCCGATCACGTCGTCGCGTTCACGTTCCGGGCACTGGGCATTCGTCGCAAGGGGGTCGCGTCATGAACTGGGTGGCGCTGCGGATGTTGACGGGCGACAAGACGAAGTACCTGGGCATCGTCTTCGGGGTGAGCTTCGCCGCGCTGCTGATGGGCCAGCAGATGGCCATCTTCTGCGGGCTGATGCGGAACACCACCAGTCAGATCCGCGACCTGGAAGG
Organism: Gemmatales bacterium; assembly: GCA_038247725.1. Taxonomy (GTDB): domain Bacteria; phylum Planctomycetota; class Planctomycetia; order Gemmatales; family Gemmataceae; genus JALHQU01. The sequence continues at coordinate 13,918 of JBBRUO010000007.1, read as the reverse complement.
GGCCGACATCTGGGTGATGGACAAGAGCGTCCAGTTCGTCGATGACGTGAAGCCGATGAACGAGAACAAGCTGTCGCGGGTGCGGGGGGTGGACGGGGTGGCGTGGGCGGTGAAGCTGTACAAGGGCCTCGGCCGGGCCAAACTGTCCGACGGCAACTACCAGCAGGTGATCCTCCTCGGCCTCGACTACGACAACAAGGACGCCCTCGGCCGGGTGGTCGGCCAGCCCCGGCCGGAGCGGATCGTGGTCGGCGACTGGGAGGAGCTGAGCCGCCCGGACACGGTGTTCATGGACGTGTTCGGGTGGTCGTACATCTTCGGCATCGACACCCCGTTCGAGCGGGGCAAGACGCTGGAGGTGAACAACAAGCGGGCGGAGATCGTCGGGCTGGTGAAGTGTAACCCGACATTCCAGACGTTCCCGATTCTGTATACGCAGTACAAGACGGCGCTGAATTACGTCCCGCCGGAGCCGAAACAGCTCAGCTTCATCCTCGCGAAGGCGCAAGACGGCGTGCCGCACGAGCAGGTGTGCCAGGCCATCGAGGCGCGGACCGGCCTGGTGGCCAAAACGAATGACCAGTTCTTCTGGATGACCATCGGCTATTACATGGAGCGGACGGGCATCCCCATCAACTTCGGGATTACCGTCATGCTCGGGTTCGTCGTCGGCTGCGCCATCGCCGGGCAGACGTTCTACCTGTTCACCATCGAGAACCTGAAGCAGTTCGGCAGCCTGAAGGCGATGGGGGTGAGCAACCGCCGGCTGATCGGCATGATCCTGCTGCAAGCCCTGGTGGTTGGCGTCATCGGGTACGGCATCGGCATCGGCGGCGCGGCCGGGTTCGGCGTGGTGTTCGAGGAGTTCGTCAAGGGCACCCCGCCGGCCTTCTACTTCGGCTGGCAGATCCCGCTCATCACCGCCGTCGCCGTGGCCGGCATCATCACCGCCGCCGCCCTCATCAGCATGAAGCGGGTGCTGTTCCTGGAAGCCGGGGTGGTGTTCCGGTGACGTGTTTGCTCCCCTCTCCCCTGGCAGGAGAGGGGTTAGGGGTGAGGGGACTTTTAGACACGAACCCACCGACGTTGTCCCAAGTGCCGAGAGGGGCACGCAACCCACCTCCCCTCGTTGAGGGGAGGTGGCAGACCGGCCGGCCCCCACAACGGAATGGGACAGGCTCAGCGAGTTCGTGTATCAGGGCATGTAACCCCTCCCCCTTGATCCCTCTCCCGCCACGGGAGGGGGGAAGAAACAGAGGCCAGCATAATGTCCGCCGCCGTGCTCGAACCGACCGCCGTCTCGCCGCCGCCCATAGTCGGCACCGCCATCGCACTCCGAGGCGTCACGAAGACGTTCGGCACCGGCGACACCAAGGTGAACGCCATCGACGACGTGTCCGTCGAGTTGCCCTACGGCGAGTTGGTGCTGCTGGTCGGCCCGTCCGGGTGCGGGAAGACGACGCTCATTTCCATCGTCGCCGGGTTGCTCGACACCACTGCCGGCGAGGTGGACGTGTTGGGCCAGAACCTGACCCGCATGCGGGGCAGCAAGAAGGTGAACTTCCGCGGCGACAACATCGGCTTCGTGTTCCAGCAGTACAACCTGCTGCCGGCCCTGAACGCGGTGGAGAACGCCGCCGTCCCGCTGCTCATCGCCGGTTGGAACCGGAAAAAAGCCATCGAGAAAGCGGCTCACGTCCTGGATTCCGTCGGATTGGGAAATCGGGTGAAGAGTTACCCGAATCAGTTGTCAGGCGGCCAGCAGCAGCGGGTGGCCATCGCCCGCGCGCTCGTCCACGAGCCGAAGTTGCTGGTGTGCGACGAGCCGACCGCCGCCCTGGACGCGGTCAGCGGGCGGACGGTGATGGGGCTGATCCGCCAGGTGGCGGTGCAGCCCGACCGGGCCGTCGTCGTGGTCACCCACGACAGCCGAGTGTACGACTTCGGCGACCGCATCGTGTCCATGAGCGACGGCCGGATCGAGAGCGTTCGCGTGCCCGAACCGGGCGCGAAACTGGCCGCCGACCACTAACCCGGAGACGCGACATGACCGAGTTGTTCGACAAACTGTCCGGCGGCCAGATCCTCGGCCTCACCGCCATCGTCTCCGGTGCCGTCTACCTGATCTTCGACACGGTCACCAAGCAGTGGGGGCGGGTGCGCCGGGTGGAGGTCGAGACGTCCTTGAAGCGGGATCTGCTGGCCGCCGGCAAAACCGCCGACGAGATCGCACTCGTGGTCCGCGCGTCGGCCGGCAAGTCGCGGCCGGCCAGCGACTAACCGATTCTTACCGAGGGTTGCCATGTTCACCCGCTACTTCCTGCCGGCCGTCGCGCTGGTCACTCTCACCTTCGCCGTCGTGCAGATGACGAAGGCGCAGCAGAAGCCGCCGCCGGTGTCCCCGCCCATCGAGCCGGGCCAGTCGCCGTACACCCAGCAGTTGGCGGGGGCCGGCATCGTCGAGCCGGAGACCGAGAACATCGCCGTCGGGTCGAACGTGCCCGGCGTCGTCCAGCGGGTGTTCGTGACGGCCGGCCAGCGGGTGAAGCCCGGCGAGCGGCTGTTCGAGTTGGACGACCGCAGCCTGAAGGCGGAGCGGGCCGTCCGCCGGGCGATGCGGGAGAGCGCGGCGGCGACACTCGCCAAGGCGTCTCACCCGCCCCGCGTGGAGGAGGGGCCGGCGTTCGAGGCGAAGGTCCGCGAGGCCGAGGCCAACCGCGACGACCTGAAGCAGACCTACGACCGCCTGTCCCGCGCGGCGGCGCAGTCCCCGGCCGCGGTGTCGGCCGACGAGTTGTCCCGCCGCAAACTGGCGGTGGCGGTGGCTGACGCGCAGGTCGCGCGGGCGACGGCCGACCAGAAGTTGTGGCAGGCCGGGACGTGGGCACCGGATCGCAAGATCGCCGAAGCCAGCGTCGCGCAAGCGGACGCCCAGGTCCGTCAGACCGAGATCGAGATCGAGCGGCTGACCGTGACGGCCCCCTGGTTCGGCTGGAAAATCGTCTCCGTCGGCCGCGAGGAGCCGGACGACGCCGGGGTGGAGTACGAAGTGCTGCAGGTGAACGTGCGGCCGGGCGAGTACGTCGGCAACGTCGCCGGGCAAGCGCTGGTGGTCCTCGGCGTCGTCGGCAAGTTGCACGTCCGCGTCGATCTGGACGAGAACGACATCTCCCGGTTCGACACGCGGTTCGTCGGGGTGGCGAAGCCGCGGGGCAACCCGAACGCCTCGTTCCCGCTGACGTTCGTGCGGGTGGAGCCGTATGTGGTGCCGAAGAAGTCGCTGACGGGGGCCGGCACCGAGCGGGTGGACACGCGGGTGTTGCAGGTCCTCTACGCCCTCGACCCGAAGGGCCAACCGCTGTACGTCGGCCAGCAGATGGACGTGTTCCTGAATGCGAAGGAGTAATAACTCCAAGAAGAATTTTGCCGCGAATTTTCATGTGATTCGCCCACCCCATCGAGTTAAGATCGCTCTCGGCATGGAGATCATCTCACCGCCGAGGGCCGGTCATGCGTCACGTCGTTCCCGTCGGGTTCCTGCTGCTCGCCGTCGCGGTCGCCCCGGCCGCTGAACCCAAGCCCCGCCTCGACGCTGACGGCATCCCCCTCCCGGCCGAGGCCCTCCGCCGCTTCGGGTCGGCCAAGTTCAGTGGTGGCCCTCACGCCGTCGCCGCGTTCAGTCCGGACGGGAAAACGCTGTTCGCGGCGCGGGAGATCGGCAACGCCCCTGCCTCCGTTGAAGATGGCATCTCGGCGTGGGAGGTAGCGACGGGCCATCGCCGGTGGAGGAGCGCTGAGAAGGAGTTCACGCTGGCGGCGGCCGCCGCGACGGACGGCGAATCGGTGTGGGTCGTGACGGCGGCGTCGCCGTACACGGACGGCCCCGTTCACCTCCGTCGCCTCCGGACGGCTGACGGCAAGCCACTCAACGAACAAGCCATCAGCGAGCGACGGGTCACCAGCGTAACGGTCCGAGCGGACGGACGGGTTGCGCTCGCCGAGTGGGAGAAGGGGGATCAACCCCATCGCGTGGTCGTGCTGGACGGGGCGGGCAAGACCGAGCTCGCCTACACCCGCGAGGGGGAAGCGTACTTCGAACACGTTCGGTTCAGCCCGGACGGGACGTTCGTGGTGGCTACCGGGTACGGCCCGAAGCCCGTCCGCTCGCACGACGTGAAGCGGATGTTCGCCGTGTCGCTGGCCACGGGTAAAGCGATCTGGGACCTGGAAGAGACTGTCGGCGACGTGGCGATCTCGCCCGACTCGAAATCGCTCTTCACCGTCACCCCGGCGCGAGACGGCGCGGGTTGGGCGGCGGCGCTGGTTCGCCGGAGTGCCGCGACCGGAAAGGAGGAGGCCCGCGCCGTGGTGCCGGGGGCCGACGGTCAGTGGTGGCGGAGAGCGTTGCTGTCCGTTCGGCCGGATGGCCGAGTCGTGGACCTGCGATGTGCGGACGGCGGGTGCATCCCCGTGAACGCGAAGAGCCTGAAGCCGGCCGCGGCGATCGACGCGCCGTTGCACGCGGGGTGGTACTCGGCGGACGGGAAGACGGCGGCCGCCCCGAACGGGCGATGCATGACCCTTCACGACCTCGCAACCGCGAGACCGCTGCCGAACAGCCCGCCCCCGCTGCCGATCCCGAAGTACCTCGCGTTGAGGTTCTCCGCCGACGGCGGCACGCTGACGCGGACGGGATCGGTCGCCGCCGCGATTTCGTGGAACACGTCAACGGGTGCCGAGACGGCGCGGGTGCCGTGGGCGACGGTCAATTCGGAAGGCGTCCCCGGCGCGCCGGCGTTCCAGACCGGTAGCAATGTGCCGGTCACCCGTTCCGGCGACGGCAAGAAGGTGCTGAAGTTCGTCCACTCCACCCCAGACACCCCTGGGTTCGACCTGACCGTCGGTGGCAAGACCCGCCGCATCCACGACCTCAACCCGAACACGGTGATGTTCTACCACCTCGACTTCTCCCCGGACGGTCGCTTCGCGATGGCGGCGTGCTATGGGTGCTACGCACTCCTCTGGGATTCGAAGAGCGACGGGAAGGGGAAATGGCTGAAGTACGCCGAGGACCGTGGCGATTACGGCAGCGACTTCGGGGCCTTCCTGCCCGCCCCAGACAGCCGACGAGTCGCCATCCTCGAAAGCAACCCGTATTCCCGGCAGCCGAAAGAAACCGACCGCTGGCAGGTGGGCGTGTACGAACTGGCGACCCGAGACCGACTCGCCGGGGTCAGCGGTCGCGGTTGCCTGAGGGCCGCTGATTGGTCCGCCGCTGCTAACCGCTTCGGCGGTGTCGGACACGCCGGGGCGAAAGGGGAGTTGACCGGCTTCGCGTTCGTGGCGACCGCCGACGGCTCGTTCGTGATGCCGCCGGCGGACCTGCCGAAACCCGCCACGGCGGCCGCGTTGTCGCCCGATGGCCGCACGCTCGCCGTTGGTTCGGGTGGCGAGGTGGTTCTCTACGAAGTCCGGAGCCGGCAAGTCCGGCACACGTTTCGGCCCGCCGGGGGCGAGATACTCACGTTGCGCTTCCACCCGAACGGCGGCTCGCTCGTGTCGGAATCGGAAGACGGCTCCCTTCTCATGTGGGACATTCGCGGCGAGTTGCTGGCACTTCCCGAACCAGACGCGGCGGTGGCGGCTCCGTTGGGGGCCGACTTCGACTCCGACGACGCGGTGACGGCGTTCCGGGCGCTCCGCATCCTGGCCGCCCACCCGGAGAGGGCACTGCCGCTACTAAAGGCGAAGGTGGCTGAGTGGAAGCGGCCGACCGCGGGTCACATCGCCGCGCGGGTGGCCGACCTCGACGCCAAGGGGTTCGCCGAGCGGGACGCGGCCGAAAAGGAGTTGCGGGCGATGGGGGCCGTCGCGTATCCCGCTTTGAAAGCGGCGCTGGCAGCGAACCCGACACCCGAACTCCGCGCGCGGGCGACCAAGCTGCTCGCCGTGACGGTCACTCCCACCGCGATCCGCGCCGGCCGGCTGGTGGAAGCCGTCGAGTGGGTCGGCGGGGCGGTGGCGGCGGAACTGCTGACCGCTTGGGCCGCCAGCGACTGGCCGGAGTTGAAGGCCGAAGCGGCCGTCGCGCTGAAGCAACGGAAGTAGCCGCCCACCACCGTTTCCGGAGAACCCGTCATGGCCCCGGCACTTTCCCCCGACGAGTCGGCGAACATCGACCGCGTGGTCGGGCTGATGCGGGCGGCGAAGAGCCTGTTGTTCATCACCGGGGCCGGGATGTCCGCCGACTCCGGATTGCCGACGTACCGGGGCATCGGCGGGCTGTACGACGGCCGCGACCCGGAGGAGAACGTCCCCATCGAGGTGCTGCTGTCCGGCGATGTCTTCGCCCGGCGGCCGGAACTGACGTGGAAGTACCTGCTGCAAGTCGGGCGGGCGGGGCGGAACGCGAAGCCGAACCGCGGGCATGAAATCCTTGCCGAGATCGAGAAGCGGTTCGAGCGGGTGTGGGTGCTGACGCAGAACGTGGACGGGTTCCACCACTTGGCCGGGTCGCAGAACGTCATCGATATCCACGGCGACGTGCGGCGGGTGCGGTGCGTCAGTTGCGCGTTCGAGGGGCCGGCCGAGGACTACCCGGACGACCCGTTGCCGCCCCGGTGCGGCGCGTGCGGCGGCGTCCTCCGCCCGCAAGTGGTGCTGTTCGGCGAACAACTCCCCGCACGGCAACTCGCGGTGTATCAGGCCGAGACGAAGCGGGGCTTCGACCTGGTGTTCTCCGTCGGCACTACCAGTGTGTTCCCGTACATCGCCGGGCCGGTACTCGACGCCCACCACCTGCGGCGGCCGTGCGTCGAGATCAACCCCGGTGACACGGACGTGAGCGAGTTCGTCACCGTGAAAGTGCGGCTCCGCGCGGCCGAGGCACTGGAAGCCATCTGGGCGAAGTACAATGCGCCGGCGTGACGGCTCGCAGTCCAACCGCCGGGGCACCGCACATGTCGCTCATCGTCGGCATCGGGGAACTGTTGTGGGACGTGTACCACGATGGCCGCAAGGTCGCCGGCGGGGCACCGTTCAACTTCACCTGCCACTGCCACAACTTGGGTCATCGCGCGGTGATGGTGTCGGCCGTCGGCGACGACGAACTTGGCCGGGAGCTGCGGGCGCGGGTGCGTGAACTCGGCCTGACCGACGACTTCATCCAGACTGACCCGCGCCACCCGACGGGCACGGTTCGGGTGACGGTCGATGCCGCCGGCCAGCCGAGTTACGAGATCGTCGAGGACGTGGCCTGGGACCACATCGCCTGGATGCCACAGCTCGAAGCGCTGGCCGGACGCTGCGACGCCGTGTGCTACGGCACGCTGGGGCAGCGACACGAAGTCAGCGGAGCGACCATTCCCAAGCTCCTCTCCGCCTCGCGATTCGGCGACGGCGGATACGCCCACCGCGTTTTCGACATCAACCTTCGCCAGCACTTCTACGACCGCGATTCGATGAAGTGGACCCTGTACCGGTCACATACGGTCAAGGTGAACGCGGGCGAGTTGCGGACGGTCGCGGACCTGTTCGGGTGGGCGGGCGACGGGGAAGCGGAATTGGTCCGGCAGTTGTTCCAGTTCTCCGCCGCCGAGACGCGGGTCGTCATCGTCACCGACGGCGAACACGGGTGCCGGGTCTACCCGGAGCGCGGCGATGTGATCGTCGAACCCAGCGTGCCGGCGGCGGTGGTGGATACCGTCGGGGCGGGGGACGCCTTCACCGCCGCGATGGTCTGCCTGACACTGGAGGGGAAGCCGCTGGCGGAGTGTGCGCGGTTCGCCATCCGCTACGCGGCGAAGGTGTGCGAGTCGGCCGGCGGCACCCCACGGGTGGACCGCGCGGACGTGAAGTAGCACCGCTGTTTGGCCTCGAAGACTCGACGCGACCTCACTCCCCTTCCAGCAAGTGCCCCAGCTTGGCCCGCTTAGTGAGCAGGTACTCGCGGTTGTGGTCGCCGGGGACCATCTGGATCGGCACCCGCTCGGTGATGCGGAGGCCGTACCCGTCCAGGCCGATCACCTTGCGCGGGTTGTTGGTCAGCAGGCGGATCTGCCGCACGCCCAGGTCGTGCAGGATTTGCGCCCCGATGCCGAAGTGCCGCAGGTCCGGGGCGAAGCCGAGCCGCTGGTTCGCCTCCACCGTGTCCAACCCCTCTTCCTGCTGCAATTTGTAGGCTCGCAGCTTGTTCAACAGGCCGATACCGCGGCCCTCCTGCCGCATGTACACGATCACCCCGCGGCCGGCCGCCGCCACCTGCTGCATGGCGTACCGCAGTTGCGGGCCGCAGTCGCACTTCGCGCTGTGTAGGGCGTCCCCGGTCAGGCACTCGCTGTGCATCCGCACCAGTACCGGTTCCTCTTGCACCGATACCCCGGTCGGCGACTCCACGCCAATGCCGCCGAGCGTCAGCGCCAGGTGCGGCTCGCTGTCCACCACCGACGAGTACGCGAGCAGGTCGAAGGTGCCGAACTCGGTCGGCAGTCGCAGGGCGATCTCCCGCTTCACGAGCCGCTCGGAGCGGCGACGGTACTCGATCAGGTCCGCGATGCTGCACAACTTCAGGTCGTGGGTCTGGCGGTACCGTTGCAAGTCCGGCAGGCGGGCCATGCTGCCGTCCTCGTTCAAAATCTCGCAAATGACGGCCACTTCGGTCAGCCCCGCCAGCCGGCACAGGTCCACGCTCCCCTCGGTGTGCCCGGCCCGCACCAGCACCCCGCCGTCGCGGGCGATCAGGCCATCGACGTGCCCCTTGTCGCGGACGAGTTGGTCCGACCCGTTGGCCGGGTCGGCGCACACGCGGATGGTGTGCGCGCGGTCGGCCGCCGAGATGCCGGTGGTGACGCCGTAGCGGGCGTCGAAGTTGTGCGTGAACGGGGTGGCGGTCGGGTCCAGGTGAACGCCGGGGAGGAGTTCCAGGCCGAGCCGCCGAGCGTGGTCGGCGGCGAACGACACGCACAGCCGGCCGCACGCCTGACGGATCATGAAGTTGATGGCGGTCGGGGTGGCGTGTTCGGCGGCCATGACGAGGTCGCCCTCGTTCTCGCGGTGTTCGTCATCGACGAGGACGATCATCTTGCCGGCGCGAAGGTCGTCGAGGGCCGCGTCAATGGTGTGGAACGTCGAGGTGGTGGCGTGCGGCATGGGACGGCAACCGGAAAGGCGAGCGGAGTTCACCACTCCCAGTGTAGGGTGTGCCCGTGCCGGCGGTGTGGGGTGGTCCGGTTCGGCGGTCGCGGCTGGGGAGCGGTGGCGGAAAATCTGGCCGCCGGCGCAACCGGACCGACAATACGGGCGTTAGGATCGGTGTCCCGCCGCTCTCCCTCGCGCGGGCGCGGACACGACGTTCCCGTTTCACCCCCCCCAGGATCTTTCCGCCATGTTCACCTCGCTCGTCCTGGCCACCCTGATGGCCGCCCCCGCGCAGGGCGGCGGCCTGTCGCTCGTCAACATCACCCCCACCCTGGGCATCCTCGGTCCGCTCCGCCCGGACACCACCCTGCTGCCCGGCGACGTGCTGTGCGTCCGCTTCGACATCGACGGCATCACCATCGCCAAGGACGGGAAGGTGACGTACACGATGCAGCAGGAGGTGATCGACAAGGCCGGCAAGTCGATGTTCAAGCCGGACGCGGTGAACCGGGTGGACCAGGCCCCGCTCGGCGGCGGCCGACTGCCGGGGTACACGTTCGTCACCGCCGGGCTGGACCTGCCGGCCGGCGAGTACGTGCTGAAGATGACCGTCACCGACAACGCGGCGGTGGCGAACAAGGCGACGAAATCGTTCGAGCAGAAGTTCACCGTGCTGAAGGCCGACTTCGGCGTCGTCGCGGTCTACGCGAGCGCCGACGCCCAGGGACGGCTGCCGGCCCCCACCACCGGCATCGTCGGCGGGTCCATCTTCCTGCACTTCTCGGCCGTCGGGTTCGAGAAGGACAAGACGAAGAAGCAGCCGGAGCTGACGTTCGAGATGGTGCCGCTGGAGAACGGCAAGCCGACCACCGACGCGGCGTCGGTGTGGGAGGTGAAGGACGGGGTGGACGAGAAGGACTACACCTACTCGATGCGGTACCCGGTGCCGTTCACCCGGCCGGGCAAGTTCGCCGTCCGCCTGACGGCGACGGACAAGTTGACCAAGAAGACGGCCTCCGTCGATGTGCCCGTCACCGTCCTGCCGGCCGACAAGTGAGCGGCGCAACGGCGGTCGGGAGCGGCCGAGGCGGTTCGCGAAGAACCGTTCCGGCCCTCCTCGCTCAGCAACGCCGCCCGAACTTGCAGGATCGCTTCCACACCGTCCGGCGACCACCGCTCGCCGATCTCGCCGTGGCGGTGCGTCTCGTTTGGGTCGCGTCGGCGGAGCCGGCGGTGGAGTCGCCGCGGTCGCCCCCCTTCCCTTTCGGGGCCGGTGTGAGTATGATACTATTTCTAGAATTCCCGGTCAGTTCCTCGGGGCCGCCATGACCTTGATGCCCGTGTTCGCCGACATCGGCGGGTGGTCGTACTTCCTGAACGGCTTGCTCATCTTCCTGAGCCTGGTGCTGATGCTCATCATCCTCATCCAAAAGGGGAAGGGGGGCGGTCTGGCCGGGGCGTTCGGCGGGGCCGGCGGGTCCAGCGCGTTCGGCTCCAAAGCCGGCGACCTGTTCACCAAGATCACGCTCTGGTTCGCCGCCTTCTGGGTGCTCGTGATCATGATCAACGTGAAGACCATGCAGCCGGGGTCCGAGCAACAACAGGTCGGGCAGAACCAACAAGCCGCCCCGTGATCCGCCGCTCCGCTCGCAACCTCGTGGCACCGGCCCTCGCGCCGGTGTCGTTCACTTTCCGGAGCGCCCCCGCGTGTTGCTCAGCATGACCGGGTTCGGGGACGCCCGTGGCAGCGGCCCCGGCTTCACCGTCGCCGTCGAACTCCGCGCCGTCAACAACCGGCACCTCAAGCTGATCGTCCGCGGCACCGACCCGTACCCGGCGTTCGACTCTGACATCGAGAAGATCGTCCGCAAGGTGGTTCGCCGGGGCAGCGTGCAGGCGAACATCCGCGTCGAGCGGGAGTCGGTCGGCGGCGGCCCGGCGCTGAACGTCGCCGTGGTGCGGACGTACCTGGCCCAGTTGAAGGCCGTCTGCGAAGCCGAGGGCGTGCCCGACGCGCTGCCCGGATTGGCGGCCGGCATTCTCGACCTGCCCGGCGTCTCGGCCGAGTCCGCCCCCGTCGGCGGGTTGCCGGAAGACGAGTGGCCGGTGGTCGAGAAAACCATCGTCGCCGCGCTGGCCAAGTTCGACGCCGCGCGGAAGGACGAAGGCCAGCAAATGGCGGCCGAGTTGATGGCCCAACACGGCACCATGACAACCGTGCTGGCCGACATCCGGAAACACCTGCCGACGGTGGTGGCCCAGTACCGCGAGCGGATTCTGGAGCGGGTGCGGGCGGCCGTCGCCGAGGCCGGCGTCGGCGTCGAACCGGCGCACCTGATCCGCGAGGTGGCCGCCTTCGCCGACCGCACCGAGGTGGCCGAGGAAGTGACGCGGTTCGCGGCACACCTCGACCAGTTCGCCGAAATCGTCCGGGTCGGCGCGGCCGACGGGGCGGGCCGGCGGCTGGAGTTCGTCATCCAGGAGATGGGCCGCGAGGCGAACACCCTCGGCTCGAAGGCCGGCGACGTGGCCGTGTCGCGGCTGGTCATCGAACTGAAAGCCGCGCTGGAGAAGGTGCGGGAACTGATCCAGAACGTGGAGTAGGGCAAGGAAGCAGGCCAAGAATAAGACTCACCACAGAGACACCGGGACACCGAGAAGAAGGAAGAGAGGAAGAAGGTGTTTTGAAGAGAATCGTTCTTGTTTTCTCTGGATTCCTGTGGCTCTGTGGTGAGTCTTATTCTTTTCGAGGTCTTTACTAATGCCCGTTGCGCCGCTGTTCGTGCTGTCCGGGCCGAGCGGAGCCGGGAAATCGACGGTGGTGGAGGCGGTCCTGGCCGCGTGCCGGTTTCCTCTGCGGCGGGCGGTGACGGCCACCAGCCGCGACAAGCGGCCGGGCGAAGTGCCGGAGGTGGATTACCACTTCTGGACGGAGCCGCGGTTCCAGCAGGCCATCGCGGCCGGCGAGATGCTCGAACACGCGGTGGTGTTCGGGAAGGACCACTACGGCACGCCCTGCGCGGAGGTGGACCCGCACCGCGCGGCCGGCGTCGGGGTGCTGCTGGTGATCGACGTGCAAGGCGCGGGGCAGGTGCGGGCGCAATACCCGAACGATCACCGGTCGGTGTTCCTGGCGGTGCCGAGCCTGGACGAGTTGGAACGGCGGCTCCGCGGGCGGGGCACCGAGGACGAGGCCAAGGTCGCCCGCCGGCTGGCCGCCGCCGCCGTGGAAACCGCCCGCGAGACCGAGTTCGATGCGACCGTCGTGAACGACACCGTCCCCGCCGCCGTCGGCCAGTTACTCGCTTTGATCGACCACGAATTCACCCTCCGAGGAATCCCCCCATGCTCGACGAACTGAAGGAAGAGGAGATCGTCAACAAGGTCGGCGGCCGGTTCAAACTGTCGGCACTGATCCAGAAGCGGATGGCCATGCTGAACATGGGCGCGCCGCAGCAGGTGGACTTCCGCAGCACCGACAAGATGGCCGTCGTGCTGCAAGAGATCCTGCAAGACAAGATCTACCTCGACGTGACCGGCGAGGTCCAGACGGCCGACGGCGCGCCCGCCGGCGGTGCCCCCGACGACGAGTGACCGGGCCGATCCTGAAGCCCCGAAGGGGCGACCACCAAGTGCCTGGGGTGAAGCAAGCGGAGCGAGCGGAACCCCAGGAATCCGAAGCCAACCACCTCAAGCCCCGAAGGGGCGGCACGGGGAGGACTACCGATGGCACTCCGGCAAGGGGGGCGAATACTGGTACGGTGACGGACCGAGGTGGTGGCTTATTGGCGTTGCACAGCGGGGAAGGTGATCCACTCGGCGATGGGCCACACGTGGTCGGTCAGGCCGGCGGCCATCGCCGGCGTTCGCGCCCGCCACTTGCCGTCCTCACCCTTCACCCGCAGTGTTCGCGCACACTAGCAGAAGTTGGAGGTGAAAGAGCTGAACCGCGTCGCCGCCACGTGCACCTCCCACGACTTCGAGAACTCGTCGCTCTTCCGCCCCTTGCGACTGCACCGCCCCCGATCCGTCCCGTTGTGACGCTCCACGAAGCTCGTGTTCACCCGCGATCACGTCAACGCCACCACTCACGCCACCAGCGTCCCGAACACCAGCGTCTCGCTGACCCGCACCACTCGACGGGGGGCGGATTCCGGAAAAATTTGGCGCGAAGTCGCCGCCGATTCCGCATTCTGGGGAAACCGCCACCGGGGTACTCCCATGCCGACCGACCGCGACCTGTTCCAGTCCGTTCTGGATTTACCCGACCCGTCCGCCCGTGATGCGTACCTACTCGCCCACTCCCCGGACGCCGACCAGCGGGCGCGGGTGGGGCGGTTGCTCGCCGCCCACGCGGCCGCCGGCGGATTCCTCGAAGTCCCGCCGGAGGATGCCAACGTCACCCGCACCGGCGTCGGTGGCACGGACTCGACCGGCGAATACCCCGGCCAGGACGAACACGCCGGGGCCGTCATTGCCGGCAAGTACACCCTGGTCGAAGCCATCGGCGAGGGCGGCATGGGCAGCGTCTGGCGCGCCAAGCAGACCGAACCGGTGAAGCGGTTCGTGGCGGTCAAGCTCATCAAGGCCGGGATGGACTCGAAGAGTGTGATGGCCCGGTTCGAGGCGGAGCGGCAGGCGCTCGCGCTCATGGACCACCCGAACATCGCCAAGGTGCTCGACGGCGGCTTGCACGAGCACCGGCCGTTCTTCGTGATGGAACTGGTCAAGGGCGTGCCGATCACGGAGTACTGCGACCATCACAAACTCACACCGCAGGCCC
>JBBRUO010000006.1:0-27861 GCA_038247725.1 Gemmatales bacterium | reverse complement strand
GGGCGGCAAGTCCCGCCACGATGTCCGCCACGCGAGCCGAGAGGCGGTCGCATCAAGCCTCATTCGCGCTGCACTGTTGGGCGAACCAGGGTGGCGAACGGGCTGGGACATCGATGACGCACTCGAAGCGCGCCGTTCCGTTGCAATGGAGTCGTTGCGGGAACGGGTCTGCCGCGAAAACCTCCCCGCGCTCCGCTGCATCGTCGGCAACCCGTTCCGGCCGGTCGCGTTCGATCCGCGTTGGCGAACCGAACACACGGTCGGCATCGCGGCGAAGATGTACGAGGACCGCGACTTCGCCGCCATGCCGATCCTAGCCGACGCGCTCGAAGAAGCCGGATGCGAGAGCGAAGCCGTGCTGTCGCACTGCCGCGAACCCGGCCCGCACGCTCGCGGCTGCTGGGTCGTCGATGGCGTGTTGGGGAAGCGGTAGGCGACCGAACCTCTACCTCCGCCGCTCGCTCCGTTCACAAACGCGAACCCGCTGCGGGTGTCCCCTCGTGTGCCGTGGGGGGAACGCTGTTCACCTCCCCTCGTTGAGGGGAGGTCGGTTGCGAAGCGACCGGGAGGGGAGTCTGGTTTTGTGTTAGCCCGCCGCGCCAGCAAGGGACGCGCGGCAATGGGCACACGGTCACACCCGGCCCTCAGCAGTTGGTCCCTTGCTGGCGCGGCGGGCTAACAAGCCGAAGAAATCTCCCCTCCCGGTCGCGTACCGCGACCGACCTCCTCTCAACGAGGGGGAGGTGTGAACATCGGCCCTCCGACACCCATAACGGGACACCCCGATCGGGTTCGCGTAGTAGTCCGTGCCACTCCGGAAGCAGCGAGGGCGATACGATGACACGTCAAGAACCCGCCGAACCGCGAGAAGTGCCACCCGTCGTAGAGCCGGTTTCATTCACGGTCGAGCCTCCTCGACCGGACTACGACCTGGCCAAGTTCCTCCGGATGCGGAGACTGATGCGAGAGATGCGTTCGTCGAAACCGCGATACCTCACCTTCCTGAACTTCGACGAACACCAGGAAGCGCCGGCCTGTGCCATCGTCGTTTTGATATCATAAACGGCTCAAACCCGCTTCCCTCCGTTGCCCCGCCCAAATATGGATCACTTCCAGTACCGCGACCGCACCCTCTTTTGCGAGGACGTGCCCGTCTCGGAGATCGCCGCCGAGTACGGCACCCCGGTGTACGTCTACAGCCAGGCCACGCTGCTCCACCACCTGAAGCAGATTCAGACCGCGTTCGCGCCGGCGAACCCGATCATCTGCTACAGCATCAAGGCGAACGGCAACCTGAGCATCGCCCGGCTGATGGGCGAACACGGGGCCGGGTTCGACGTGACCAGCCACGGCGAATACTTCAAGGCGCTCAAGGCCGGGCCGAAGGAGGCGAAGGTGTGCTTCGCCGGCGTCGGCAAGACGGACGCGGAAATCCGCTTCGCCCTCGAAAACGGCGTGTACCTCTTCGACGTGGAGAGCGAGGAGGAGTTGCACGCCATCGGCGCGGTGGCGCAGGCGATGGGCAAGAAAGCGCCGGTCGCCCTGCGGGTGAACCCCGACCTGCCGCCGAAGACGCACGTGAAAACCGACACGTCCGTGAAGGGCGTGAAGTTCGGCCTCGACATCGAGACCGTTCTGGAAGTCGCGGCGAAGGTGGTGAATCATCCGGGGCTGAACGTGTGCGGGTTGCACATGCACCTGGGTTCACCGATCCTGAAAGCCGAGCCGTACAAACTGGGGTGCGAGAAGGCCGTCACGCTCATCGCGGCGCTGCGGAAGCAGGGCCACCCGATCACGATCCTCAACATGGGCGGCGGGTTCGGCATCCACTACCGCCAGCAGGAAGCGCTGCCGGTGTCGGCGTTCGCCGAGGTGATTTTGCCCGCCGTCGCCGAGACGCAGTGTCAACTGGTGCTGGAGCCGGGGCGGTTCATCGTCGGCAACGCCGGCATCCTGGTCAGCACGGTGCTGTTCAACAAGGAGACCGGCGGCAAGCGGTACGTCATCCAGGACGCGGCGATGAACGACCTCCTCCGTGCGACCCTGTACGACAGCTTCCACCGCATCTGGCCGGTGACGCCCGGTCCCGAGGTGCCGGAAAAACCGGACGACTACGAGGCCGCCATCGCCGGTACAATGGCTCAGGATGTCGTCGGCCCGGTGTGCGAGTCGGGCGACTTCCTGGCGAAGGGGCGGAACCTGCCGGCGGTCCGCCGGGGCGACTTGTTGGCGGTGTTCAGCGCCGGGGCCTACGGCATGAGCATGGCCAGCAACTACAACGCCCGCTGCCGGGCGGCCGAGGTTCTCGTTACAGGCGGTACACACCGCCTGATCCGTCGCCGGGAGACGGTCGCCGACCTCGTGGCGTGCGAAGAGGATTGCTTGCGGTAGCGCCGGAGCGCACAATGTCCCCATTCGTCCCGCCGTGACTCGGCGGCGGGACGCCGTTGCTTCACGTCCGCTCTCGTACCGTCGGAGGATGCCCCGGTGACACTTCGCGCCGCCACCCTGTCGCTGGCCCTCGCCGTCCTCGCCGCCGCCTTGCCGCCGGCCTTCGGGCAAGACCCGCCGCCACGAACCGCCAGCGACAACTTCAAGATCGCTCGCGATCTGATCTCGTCCGGAAACTACGAACTGGCGGCCGAGGCACTCGAACGGATGCTCGCGTCCTTGCCGAACGACGAGAAAGTCGCCGACGCAGAACTGCTTGACGTGGAGACGAAATTCGGCGCGGCGTCGTTCCTGCGGCTGCGGAACGTCCTCCAGTGGTCCGACAACAAGGACGAGAACGCGCGGGCGAAGGCCACCGTCGATGCGGTCATCAAGCGGCACCAGGAAGCGAGCCGGCGGACGTTCAACAACCCGGCCCGCATCGCCAACCTCGTGCAGCGACTCGGCTCGTTCCGCGCGGAGCGGTTGTACGCCGAAGGACAACTGAAGTTGGCCGGCGTCGCCGCGCTGCCGGAGATGCTGAAGGCGTTCCGCGCCAGTAACGAGCCGGAGCTGCAGGCGGCCATCGTCGCGCTGCTGCCGCAGATGCCCATCGAGACCGTGTCCGCGCAGATCGCCGCGCTCGACGGCCTGACCGAGGCGGAGCAGGTGCTGGTTCTCGGGGCGATCACCCGGCGGGAAGACGTGTTGAAACTGGTGGCGACTCCGGAGACCGACTTCCTGCCGTTCCTCTGGTATCAGGCGAGTTCGCCGGACACCACTTCGACGCTCCGCGCCACGGCCGTCGCCACGCTGGAGCGCGTCTATGGCCCGGCGGCTTCCAAGACAACACCCGAAGCCGCGCTGACCAAACTCGCCGAGCCACTGGCGGCCGGCAAAGCCACCTACCGCGTCCAAGACCCGATGGACGCGCCGGCCGGGCTGGTGCGGGTGTGGACCTACGACCCCGCCACGCTCGGGTTGAAGTCGCAAGACGTGCCCCGCCCCGTCGCCGACGAGTATTACGGCTTGCGGTATCTCCGCTGGGCGCTGGAACGGAACCCGAACTCCGCCCCGGCCCAGCGACTGTTCACCGCCTTCGCCACCGAACGGGCCGTCGTCCGGGCCAAGTTCGGCGACCTGAGCAAGAGCGAGCCGGCGGTGTACCAACTCCTCGCCGCCGCGCCGCCCGGGTTGCTGACGGACCTGCTCGAGACCGGGCTGGCGGAAAAACGAACGGCACTGGTGCTGGGCATGCTTCAAGCGCTGGGCGACCGGGCGTACAAGGACGCCGCCACCGCGCCGGCCGCTCCCGCCGTGGGTGACAACCCGTCACCCCTCGTGCGGGCGCTCTCGTACGACGACCCCCGCGTGAAGTTCGCCGCCGCCGTCGCGCTCGCCCGCCAGCCCGGCCCGCCGACCCACGGCAAATCGGCCTGCGTGGTGGACATCCTCCGGCAGGCGCTCGGCGCGGACGTGGACGGGTCCGGCGCGGGCACCCTCGGCCGGGCGCTCATCGCCGACACTGACCCGGTGCGGGGCGAAGGGCTGGCCCAAATGTTCCGCGACGCCGGGTTCGCCGCCGAGCGGTACGCCACCGGCCGGCAACTGGTCGCCCGCCTGAGCCGCGCCAGCGATTACGACCTGATCGTCGTGGACCGCCACGTCTCCACTCCGCTCCTGTCTGACACGCTCACGCAGGTGACCGCCGACCTGAACGCGGCCAACCGGCCGGTGTTCGTCGTGGCGTCGGGTGACAAGCCGCGGCCGCTGCCGCTGGAAATCCTCCTCCTCCGGCTGGCCAACGCCGTCGCCGCCACCGACGACGGGGTGATTCAAGCCGGGAGCGGAATGCAGGGGAGCCGGACGCTTCGCATCGTGGTCCCGCCGCCCTACGCCTTCGACCCGCTCCGCCCCGACCGCGACCGCGACGAGGCGAGGCGGAACGTCGTCCTGGCCCGCGACCGGGCGATGATCGGGCCGAGCGACGCCGGGCGGGCGGCCGCGATGGAGCAAGCGGCTCGGGACGGCACGCCGCCGCCACCGCCGGACCAGAGCCTGTTCACCCTCCGCCTCGACCGCCTGAAGCGACTGGTTCAGGCCGCGGATCTGCCCACCAGCGGTGACCTCGCCAGCCGGCTGTCGTTCCGGCTGCCCCAGTTGGTGATGGCCGGGATGGCGTCCGAGTTCGGGGCGACCCCCGAAACCGCCCCCCGCACGGTCGAGCGGCTCGAACAAGCCACCCGCAACCTGCTCGCCCGCCGCGAGTTGGCCGCCTCCGCCCGCGACATCCCCGACCTCGGCAACCTCGTCCGGTTGCTGGAACAACTCGACGCGAAAATGTCCGTGGACCAGAAGGAGCGGTTCCGGCGGATCCAGGGCGGCGTCCGCCGCGCCCAACTGGCCCTCCCCACCGATTACTTCCGGGACACCGAGTTGGAGGAGACGCTGGCCGACCAAGTGAAACGGCTGCCGTCCGTCCACATTCTGTCCGACCCGTTCGCCGCCGAGTATTTGAAAGCCGACATCGAGGACGCGATTCAGAACCCGGCCCAACAACCCCGCGACCCGGCCGAACGGGTCGAATCGGCCAAGGTGGCCGCCGAACTGCTCCGCCGCATGGCGGTCGGGGAATTGGAAGGGTATCACATTCACCCGGCCGAGAGCGAACTGCGAAAGGCCCTCCGCAACGACGCGACCGCCGAACTCGTGATTGACGCCGTCGCCCGCCTCCGCAGCCGGGCGGCCCAGGAAGACCTCGTCACCCTCGCGCTGACCGCCAGTCGCCCGCTCCCACTTCGGGTGAAATCGGCGGACGCGGCCATTCGGCATGTGCAGACGTTCGGCAAACTCGCGGCAGGGGCGCTGGCCGAGCAACTCGCGGTGTCCGCCCCGGCCGAAGCCGACCTCGCGTTGCGGGGCAAACTGGGGGTTCTCGCCAACCTGCTGACCGGCCAGGCGGGGGACTTCGGCGGGGTGCTCCAGCGGTTCCCCGTCCGCCTCGCCTTCCCGCAACCGTCGGCCCCGGTGCCGCCGCCGAAAAACCCACCGGTCCTCGACCCGAACGACCCGAACAAGTGACAAGCACCGACATTACGACGAAACGCGGGTGGAGCGATCAGCCAGGAAGGCCCCATTTCCTCGCGCAAGTGTGGCCGGTGCCCACGTTCCGGGAGTAGAAAGCACCCGAACCACGCCTGAGGGCACGACCATGACTCGCACCATCCGCCAGCCGTCGCTCGCCGAACTGACCGACCGGATGATCGCGGCCCGCGTGTCCGCCCCGGTCGCCGTCACGTTCGAGCCGGAGGTCGAACCTTACGAAGTGATGAACGGGTTCCGGACGGACCCGCGCACGGCGTACAACGAGGCCATCGCCGCTCCGAAGGCGCTGGGCCTCGGCGGCTTGCCGACGAGCTTGCCTCCGGAATGGGCGAGTTTCGTGCAGTCGGCCACAGGCAGCCCGGCCGTGCCAATGGCGGCCGGTCAGTTCCCGCAGCGGGTCCGCGACGCCGCCGGGTTGATGGATACCAGTGACCTGACCGCCTTCGCCCCGACCGCGACGGCCCCAGTCTCCGGCTTCCAGCACCTGCGGATGTGGCTGGCGAAGCAGCCGGCCACCGCTCTGACAACCGGCCTCGCCCGTGGCCTCGGCGACGCCCACACGACCGACGGCACCGACGCCGTGGCGATCAACGAGCAGGCCGCCTCCGCGTGGCTCGCCGGGAAGCACTCCAACGCCGTGAAGTTGTGGGGCACACTGCCGGACTCGCCGGTCGCCTCCTTCAACCGGGGCATGAGCCTGCTGTTCACCGGGAACGCGACTGACGCCATCCCGCACCTGCAAGCGGCCGTCGAGACTCTGCCCGACGCCTCCGGTTGGTCGCACCTCGCGGCCCTGTACCTCGCCGTCGCCCGCAGCCGTTGAACCGTTTGCGAATCGAGCAACCACCCCGAACCCGGCCCGAAACGGCCGGGTTCGGTCGTTTTTTGCCCAACTTCCCTTTCTCCGTCTCGCCGTTCGAGGAACAATAGCTGTATCACGGGAGGGTTGCTGCGATGACCGAATCCCAGTGGCTGAAGGCGACTGACGGCGACGCAATGCTGGCGGTCGTGCAAGACCGCCTGTCGTACCGCAAGTGGACGCTACTGGCCTGCGGCGTCGTCCGCCGGTTGTGGGACATTCTCCCGGACGGCCCGTACCGAGACGCCATCCACTTCCGCGAGTCTCACCCCGATGAGGGGGTGCGGGTCGCCGAACTCGACCGACGGGGCGAGCGACTCGCGGACGCCCTGCCCGCCGCCGTGGATGCGGCCGAGGCCCGGCAACGGGAGATCGTCGCCGCCTGCGACCCGGACGCCGACTCTGGGTCTTTCGCGGAAACCGCCGGTCGCCGGGTCAACCCGGCCGTGCCGCTGTATCGAGCCGCGAGCGGGAACGCCGCCAACGCCATCGAGGTCGCCGGGCAAGCCGTCCGGTGGGCGACCGGCGCGGTGGAACCGCTCTTCAGCGTGAACGCACCGCTGCGGCTGAGCCAGGTCCGGCGGCACGCCATCGACGCGGCGGTGAGCCACGCCGCCGCCGGGGCGACCGCCGCGCTCGCCTTGGAGTTCAAGGCAAAGGGCGACGAAATGGCCGACCTCGGACAGGTGAAGAATCCCCGCGTCAAGGAAGCCCAGGCGCGGGAAATCGTGGACCGATTGTCGGAGACCGTCGGCAACCGCATTGGTGCTTTGGCGGACCAAAAGGCCAAGAGCGACCGCAAGAGTCTCGCCAAGCTGTTGCTGGAACAACTCGGCAACCCGTTCCGCGCCTACCGCTTCGACCCCCGCTGGCGGACCGAAGCGGTCGTCGGCATCGCCCGCGCCATTGACGAGGACCGCGCCGTCGAGCGGTACCCGATCCTCCTGGACGCGCTGCTGGATGCCAACTGCGACGAAGAGGCGATCCTCCGTCACGTCCGGGGCACCGAGTCGCACCACCCGGACCCGGCCCACGCCGTCGGTTGCTGGGTACTCGATTTGATCTTGAGGAAGGATGAACCGCTCTACGCCCTGCCCGCGCTGAAGGGCACGAAGTCCGCGACCGGCCCCGGCATGCAACTCGGTCTGTTCGACGGCCCGGTGGTCTGAACGTGAACCAGACTTCCAACCCATACACGCACCCGCTGCGATTGTCCCATTCAGGTGCCGTGGAGGGAACGCTGTCCACCTCCCCCCGTTGAGGCGAAGCCGCCGGGAGGGGAGTCTGGTTTTGTTCGCCCGAAGCGCGAGCGAGGGGCCAACCCCCGTCGGGGGCCGGGAGCGACTGGTCCCCCATCGCCGCACGCCCCTTGCTGGCGCGGCGGGCGAACAAGCAGAAGGAAATCACCACCGCACGGTCAGCTTCGGCAGGGCCTTCTCGATGGCGTCGATGCCCTTGCGAGTGACGGCGGTGTTGTGCAATTTCAATTGTTTCAGCCCGACCAGTGGGGCCAGCCCGACGACCCCTTTATCCGTCACCTGGGTCCCGGCCAGGCTCAGTTCCTCCAACTTCTTGAACCCGGCCAGGACCGGGGCGGCCCGATCCGTGACCGGCGCGTCGAGCAAGTCGAGTGAGGTCAGGTTCACCAACTTCTTCATCGCGGCGAGGCCGGCGTCGGTCAGCATGGAGTCGCCGACGTGGAGCAGTGTGAGCGTCCGCAGGCCGCCCAGCGCGGCGGCTTCGGCGGGGGTCAGCGGGCACCGGCCGAGCATCAACTGTTGCAGGTTCGGCAACTCCCGCAGGACCGCCAGCCCCGCCTCGGTGCAGCGGGTGGCGTCGCCAATGCGGATCGCCCCGATGTCCGGCAACTTCGCCAACCGGAGCAGGTCCGAATCCGTCGCAGCCGGGATTTTCACCGACACCTGGAAGTTGTCGTCCAGGGTCGGATCGGTGGTGGCGGTGCCGCCGAGTTCGGCCACGGCCGCTTCGGTGTCGGCGGTGTCCGCGCGGGCGGGGAGGGCGACGGCGAGCGTGGCGACGAGGGCGAAGAATCGAAGCATTGGTGGGCGCTCCAGAAAACCAGGGGCGGGTCCGGCGGTCGTACAATAGGACGTAGCAAGTAGGTTATTCCAACACCCGCCTACACGCCAGCCCGATCTCGGAAGGACTGACCCGATGCGCATCCTCTTGACCAACGACGACGGCATCTACGCCCCCGGACTGCGGGCGCTGCGGAAGGAGTTGCGGAAACTCGGCGAGGTCGTCACCGTCGCGCCGGCCACCGAACAGAGCGCCGCCGGTCACTCGGTCACGCTCGCCGCCCCACTGCTGGTGACGGAAGTGTTCGAGGACGACAGCCGGACCTTTCTGGGCTGGGCGGTCGAGGGGCGGCCGGCCGACTGCATGAAGCTGGCCCTGTTGGAACTGCTGCCGGACCCGCCGGACCTGATCGTCTCCGGGCTGAACGCGGGCAGCAACGCCGGCATCAACGTGCTGTACTCCGGCACCGTGGCGGCGGCGGTCGAGGCCGCGTTCTACAAGTTTACCGCCATCGCCTGTTCCCTGGAATACACCAAGGACGCGCGGCTGGACTTCCCCACCGCCGCCGGGTACGCCCGCCAAGTGGTCGAGCAAATCCTGGCCAAGAACCCGCCGCGCGGCAGCCTGTACAACGTGAACGTGCCGCCACTGGAGCGGGGGCCGGTGCGGGGCGTGAAGGTGATCCCGCAGAACGTCAGCGTGTACGCCGAGAAGTTCGACCGGCGGGTGAACCCGCGCGGGCGGACGTACTTCTGGACCGGCCCGGATTTCGTCTGCCCGGAGCCGAACCCCGGCACCGACGTGACCGCCCTCGCCGACGGGTACATCACCGTCACCCCGCTACAATTCGACCTGACCGACCACGAGCGGCTGGCCGGCATGAGCGACTGGGAATGGGACTTCCAGGGGTGACAAGTCGGTCGAAGCGAAAACCGGAGCCGAATCCTCAACTTGTCTTGGGAGCTGCGTCGTGAATCACCGGTTTCGAAAAGTGAAGCGGAAGTCCCAACTCATCCCGAATCGCGCTGTCCCAGCCAATGAGACTGGCCAGACGAGATGCCCATCACGACGGCGTTGGAGATGAAGTGACGGCGTCCCGTCGGGGCAGCGTGACCGCCAACAGGAAGAGTACGAGCCCGCAATATGTGACGATGCCGGTACCGAGAAGGACTTCCATCGGCGTCAGCGGCAGAAAGAACGGCGGGGTCGTCGTCATCTGGGCGCGGTGTGCCTTCGAGACGAACAGGACGACATACACGTAGTCCCGCAGCAGCATCCCCCCGACCGCGACCCAGCCGAGGTCGCGTTGCCAGCCGCCCAACCGCGCGGCCAGGATCGCCAGCGGCACGACATGAAGCACGTAGTAATGTTGCCAGGCGATCGGCGAGACGAGCGGCAGTGCCGCGACCGCGGCGGCCCAGCCGAGGTCGGGATCCGCCGACCGCCGCGCCCGTCGGGCCGCCCAGACGACCCCCGCCGTGATCGCCAACGTCAGCACCGCGCCGCCAACCGCCGCCAGGATCGGGCTTCGGAAGGCGTCCGGCCCGGCGTACAGCGGCGACGGATTCATCAGCCGCCCCCACAACCCGCTCGCGGACACGTTCGGGAACGATTTCGCCCAAGGCTCCAAGCTCGGCAGCACATCCCGGATGTAGTCCTGGAACGCGACGACCCCGAAGACGGTGGCGGCGGCCGCGTTCACCGCCACGGCGGCGACGACGCCGGCGAGCAGTCCGCTAGCGACGTGGTGACGAGGTTCCAGGCGAAGTGCGCGTCCCAGTAGTTCAGCCCGGCGAACGGCAAGGCGAGCAGCACCGACCCCGGCGGGTGGGCGTTGTACTGGAGGTAGGGGGGCGGTGACTCGGGCAGGTGCCGCGACCCGGACACGAATTGCGACTCGTAGATCGGGTGCCCGGTGGCGAAGTTGCGGGCGGAGAGCCACTCTTGCACGAAGTCGGAGGTCCGCCCCTCCGGCGGGCGAAACGCCTGAAGGTATTTGGGACCGGTGAACGCCAGCCCGGCGATCAGGAGCAAGCCGGACAGGGCGAGCGTCATGAGCCGCTGCCAGGGAATGGCTTCGGCTGACGGCGGCGGACTTGCGGGCGGCGGTGTCATGGTGACGCTCGGATATTGATGGCCCGTCCCGTTGGCCACTCGACCGCTGCCCTATTCAGGTGGTTGCGGCGCGCGTAGAATATCGGTTGTCTCGCAAATCCCTTTCCCCGCCGAGCGCCGCTCCGCCATGCCGACGACGCCGACGAAAAATATCCGCAACTTCTGCATCATCGCCCACATCGACCACGGGAAGAGTACCCTCGCGGACCAATTCCTGCTGAAGACCGGGGCCGTGTCCGAACGGGACATCAAGGCGCAGACGCTCGACAGCATGGACCTGGAGCGGTCGCGGGGCATCACCATCCGCATGCACCCGGTCACGCTGTACCACGAGGTCAACGGCGAGCGGTACGAGCTGAACCTGATCGACACCCCCGGTCACGTGGACTTCAACTACGAAGTCAGCCGCAGTCTGGCCGCGTGCGAAGGGGCGATCCTGCTGGCCGACGCCTTCCAGGGTGTGCAGGCACAGACGGTGGCGAACGCCTTCCTCGCTATCGAGGCCGGGCTGAAGATCATTCCGACGCTGAACAAGATTGACCTGCCGCATGCCCGGCCGGAGTTCGTCATCGGCGAGATGGAAACGGCCGTGATGATCGAAGCGACGGAGGTGCTGGCGGTGTCCGGCAAGACTGGGCAAGGCGTCGATGAGTTGATTCAGGCCGTCATCGACCGCGTGCCCGCCCCGACCGGCGACCCGGCCGCGCCGCTCAAGGCGCTGATTTACAACAGCCACTTCGACACCTACAAGGGCGTGGTCGTTTACATCCGCATGATCGACGGCGAGTTGAAGCCGGGGCAGCGGATCAAGTTCATGCGGAACGGCCGCGAGTACGTCATCATCGAGATGGGTCAGTTCCGACCGGGGGCCACCAAGTGCGACGCGCTCGGGGCCGGGCAGGTCGGGTACTTCACGGCGAACATCAAGGGGTTGGAGGACGTGAAGATCGGCGACACGGTCACGGACGCCTTCCGGCCGACCACCGAAGCGATGACCGGGTATAAGGAGCCGAAGCCGATGGTGTACTCCGGGCTGTACCCGGTGAACAACAACGAGTTCGAAGACTTGCGCGAGGCGCTCGGCAAACTGAAGCTGAACGACAGCTCGTTCAGCTACGTCCCGGAGGTGTCGGACGGGCTGGGGTTCGGCTTCCGGTGCGGGTTCCTGGGGATGCTGCACCGCGAAATCATTCAGCAGCGGCTGGAGCAGGACAGCGACTTGAACATGGTGCAGACCGCGCCGAACGTCACCTACGAGATCGAGAAGCAGGACGGCACCGTCATCACCGTCCACGGCCCGCAAGACGTGCCCGAAGGGGGCGGCATCAAGGAGTTCCGCGAGCCGATCTGCCGCATCAGCTTCCTGGTGCCGGCCACCAACATCGGCGACCTGATGGGCATGTGCATGGAGCGGCGGGCGGTGTTCCTCCGCACGGAATTCCTCAGCCAGCAGCGGGTCATGCTGGTGTTCGAGATGCCGCTCGCGGAAGTCATTTACGACCTGTACGACAAGCTGAAATCCGTCACGCACGGGTACGGCACGATGGACTACGAAGTCATCGGCTACCGGGACGCCGACCTCGTGAAGATGGACATCTTGGTCCATGGGCAGAAGGTGGACGCGCTGAGCATCGTGGTCCACCGGGCGAACGCCGAGCGGCGCGGGCGGCGGGTGCTGGCGAAACTGCGGGAGGAGATCGACCGGCACTTGTTCGAGGTGGCGCTGCAGGCGGCCATCGGCGGCAAGATCATCGCCCGCGAGACCATCGCCGCGATGAAGAAGAACGTGACCGCCAAGTGCTACGGCGGGGACATTACGCGAAAGAAGAAGCTGTGGGCCAAGCAGGCCGAGGGGAAGAAGCGGATGAAGTCGATCGGCATGGTGGACGTGCCCCAGGAGGCGTTCCTCGCGGTGCTGGAGGACGACTGAACGCCACATCCGAACCGGAGGGCCGAGCGATGGTCGAGAACGACATCTTCATTCCGAACAGTGCCCGATATCTCGCCGAACACTACATGGAGTTGGCGGGCAAGCACGTCGCGTGGTCGTTCGACGGGAAAACGGTCTTCGCCACCGCGCCGTCGCTCGCCGAGTTATACGCCACGATGACCGACGCCGGCCGTGAAGACTACGTCACGGACTTCATCGACCCGGTGCCCGTCGTCGTCGCGCCGGCCATTCCGATGAGCCGCGCGTCATGATCTTTCCGTTCCGAACCGTTGAAATCAACCAGTGGCCGCCGGCACCCTCGGCGTCACCACGCGGTTCTGTTACGCTATCGACCTTGGCGTCCGGGCCAGCGGCATTCGTCTGTTCGCGAAATCGCTCATCGATACCGGTGCGAATGATGTCATCATTCCGCACCACGAAGTTCCGTCCGGTCTCGACCTGACGGGCGCGCCAGAGGTCGTTCACACCGTCGCTAACGGCGGCTCATTGCGGGTGCGGTTCGCCGAGGTGGAACGACGCTCGCCTCGAACGTGACGCACTTCGTCCGCTGGCGGGCCATGGTCGGGTTCGCAGACATCCCGCGCGCCGTGCTGGGGTTTCGCGGCGGGTTGGAGTTCTTCACCTTCACCAGTGACGCCATCAACATGCGATTCACGCTCCTGCCAAACCTCCGCGTCACGCCGACGGAGTTGCGGTTGCCCGCCCCGGAGTTACTGCGATGAGCGCGCTACGAAAGACGAAACTGACCGCCCTGGAATACCTCGCCATCGAGCGCGCGGCGGCGTTCAAAAGCGAGTTCTTCGACGGCGAGATGTTCCCCATGCACCAAGCCGTTCCGCCCCAGAACATGGCCGGGGCCAGCCCGCCGCACAACATCATCCGCGAGAACTTGAGCATTGAAATCGGCAGCCGGCTCAAGGGCAGTGAGTGCCGGACGGTGTCGTCCGACCAACGGCTACTGGTGGAGCGAACCGGCCTGTACACCTATCCCGACCTGATGGTGATTTGCGGCGAGTGGGAGTTCGCCGCGGACGACGCGAACGCGGTGACGAACCCGGTCACCATCGTGGAGGTGCTGTCGCCGTCCACCGAGCGATACGACCGCGGGGCGAAGTTCCGCAACTACCAGCAACTCCCGTCGCTCTTTGAATACGTCTTGGTGTCGCAGGACGAGGCGGTGTGCGAGCGGTTCGTCCGGCAGGAGGACGGCTCCTGGGCCTTGACGTTCTTCGTCGGCCTGAGCGACACGCTCGAATTCACGACGGTGCCGGTGCGAGTCCCCCTCGCGGACATTTACGCCGGGGTGGCGCTTCCCGCCCAGCCCCCGCGATAAACCCCGCCCGCATTTCCTCACCAATCTGCCCGATCGGCACAATCCTCCGTCTCTTGCTCCCTTCGGCCGTTACTCGCGCGGACTTGATTTGTTTCGCGCGCAAGCCGACGTACCATTCCAGCGTCCCTTGACAGAATCGGCGCAGCCGTCGCCGTCGGAGGTCGCACCATGACGAAGCGCATCCTGTTCGTACTGTTCACCACCAGTCTGCTCCTGGCCGGCCTGGGTTGCCGGCACCGCCAGTGCAATACGGCCGATCGCTACCCGGTCGAGTACGACGACTGCCGGCGGTAACGTTGCGGCCGTCAGCGGAGCCAGCCTGCGACTAACGCGGCGAGTTGCCCGATGCCGATCAGCAGCAGTCCGAGCAGCCAGACCGGGAGTGGCCACCGCGCCCGCCCGGCGTGCCACCAGTGGGCGATGCCGCTCCCGCCCACCACGAGCAATCCCGTCGCCGCCACCCGTGCGCCGGGGCTATCGACCGTCCAAACCGTGCCGGGGTTTCCCGTCCCGCCGATGCAGAAGAGGATCGTCGTCCCCGTGACCCAGCCGAGCACGCCGACCGCCACTGACGCGAGGCTGAACAGCAGCACCCCGAACTCTGGCGGGTGGATGGTGGCCGGTTCCCCGGCCACCTCAGGCTTCTCACCATTCGATGGCATCTATCCCTCCCGCGTATGAAACGTGTGTCCCGACTTCTACCGCACGCCCCACTCCCACAAGCCGAAGGCGGCTTTCTGGGTGAGGTCAGTTGGAACACCGTCCGGTGCTTCGCCGCCAGGGATGAGCCGAGGGCGTCGTCCGGAATCGCGTCGAGGAGATCGTGGTTGATCCGGCCGTGAATGTACCAAGTCTCGATCACTCGCGCTTCCAACGGCAGGTTCCTGAATCACCCTTCGATGAGCAGCCGACTGGTGAGCTCCGCACCGACGGGGTACAGCCGCTCCGGCGGGAGGAGCCGCTTGGCCTTGTCCGCCTGGCCTTTCTGGAGGTGGTCGTACATCTTTCGGACGCGGGGCGTGTAGTCCTCGATCCGCGCCACCCACTCCTCGACGTATTCGCGGATGACGTGCCGGCTCAGCCCCACCTGAATACTGCCGTAGGGCAGTCCGGCCCCGCGCAGCGACCGCTCGGGGTCCCATTGGAGATGTAGATGCACCTGGGCGGCCGCGAACTGTTCCGCCCACTGTTCGGGAGAAACGAACACACCCGGCAAGAATGTCGTGAGTGTTGCCAGCCCCAGAGCTTTCTCCCATCCGGCGCGGCGGACACGCACTGCCAGAATGCGTTCCTGACCGCGCTTCAGTCCCCAGTTGCTCCGATGCATCAGCCAGTGGAACGACGGCTTGATCCACGTCATGCGGTGGTACGAGAAAGGCGGTACGAACCGCCCGGCGGCCAAGGCCGCGTCGGCGATGGCCGGCGAGTACGCCTGGTAAATGGTGATCGTGTCGCGGTCGTAGTTTGCGCGGATCTCCCGCTGGGCGGCCATGACTCCCCTCTTATGTCCGTTCCGGAACACAGTTCGGACTTGAGTCGAACCGCCGGGGTTCGGGTGGAATCCGCCACCCGCTCCACTTCGCCGTGTTTCACCTCTTCCGTGCGGCCGCCGCGCCTCACCCCGACGACCGGTCGCGGCCCCGCAGCCGCGCGAACGGTTGCAGCTTCCGCGCCTTCCGGGCCGACACAGCTTACCGACGGTTGCAACTCCCCGCCGTCAGCGCATACTTCCGGCGAGCGCGGGCGGGCACGGATTGCCCGCCGTCGCGTCCACCCACGGGAAGGAATCCCCACCCATCCGACGGATCGGACGCGGCGCGGTCGCGCCGCGCGCCACCAGGATTAGGAGGTTTCCCCATGCGCCGCTGCCTGCTCCTCGCCGTCGTCGTCGGCTCGCAACTGGCGACCGGCTGTTACTACTCCCGCGCCTACCTGCCGCGGCTGCAATCCGGCTTCGGGTGCGGCACCGGGACGTGCGGCACGCCACTGCTCGACCGCCCGATCCTGAACCGCCCGATCCTGAACACGCCGATTCTCAACTCCCTCGTCGCCCCCACTTACTCGGCCGCGCCGGTCGGGCTGCCCGTCGCCACCGACCCGTCATACCCCGGCGGCTACCCGATCGGCTATGGCACGCCTGGCTGTGTCGGGTGCGGGGTGTCGGACGGCCCCCCCGCCGCGTACCCCGTTGGCCCGACGGGCTACCCTCTTGCGACAGTGCCAGTCGGCCTGCCGAGCTACCCGTACTCCGCCGTCCCGCCGACCCACTCCGGGTACTTGGGGACAGCCGGCGCGCCGGCCCCGATGCCGATGGTGATGCCGTCGGCCATGCCCGGCGGTGTGCCGCACGATTCGGCCCTGCTGAAGATGCCCACCATCGTCCCACCGGGGATGCCGAGCAAGTCGCAGCGGCCGCCGGAGTTGGCCCGGCAAGTCGGTGGAACGAAGTGACGCTCACCCCTTCGCTTTCTCCTCGGCGGAGCTGCCGCGGAGGTACAGCGGTTCGGCGGCGAACCACTCCGGTCGCGTCAGCGGCGGTGCGGTTCGCCCCGCCCGCCACACCGCCTCCGCTCGTGGGTGACAGTCCACCGCCACGCGGTGCGCGGTCAAGCGGTCGCGGAACTGCTCGGCCCCCGGCCCGGTGACTCCCGCTCCCTGGTCGAGCGCGTCGTCCCAGTCGGCGAACGCGACGATCTGCAACTCGCTGGCGGGCGGGCGCAGACCCGTTTCCCCGACGTTCCCGAACCGCTGTCGGTAGATCGACCCTTGCAGCGCGTCGGCGATCACTTCGACGGCCGGCCAATCGGCCGGGGCCTGGGCCGCCAGCGTGTGGAACGTCGGCACGGCGACGAATTCGCACCCGGTCGCCAGCGCGAACCCCTTCGCCGCCGCAAGCCCGACCCGCAACCCGGTATAGCTGCCCGGCCCCAGGCCGACCATCACCCCGGCGAGTTGCTTCGCCGCGAACCCGCCGTCGGCGAGCAATTCCCCGCACAACGGGATCAGGTCACGGTTGTGCCGCTTCGCCCCGTCGAGCGCCTTCGACGCGACGACCGAGCCGCCGACCGCCAGCCCGACGACTCCGGCCCGGCCGGACGTTTCCAGAATCAGCCACGGGTCGGCCACCATGCGACGGACCTGCCAGAGCGGTGAAGGGGTGGTAGAATCGGGTACTCTGTCAGGATAACGATTCCTCCCCTCCGAGGCCGTCATGAGTGCGGACACGGCGACGGTTCACATCGACGGCGCGTCGCGGGGCAACCCCGGCGCGGCCGCGTATGCCCTGGTCCTCCAGCGGCCGGGGCTGCCCGTCGTCGAGCAGGCCGAGGCCATCGGCAAGGCGACGAACAACGTGGCCGAGTACTCGGCGCTGGTGGCGGCGCTGGAGCGGGCGGCCGAACTCGGTGTCCGTACCCTCACCGTTTTCAGCGACAGCGAGCTGATGGTGAAGCAGATGAACGGCGAGTACCGGGTGAAGAACGCCGACCTGCAAGCCCTGTTCGCCGAGGCGGTCGCGTTGCGGAAGCAGTTCGCGTCGGTGACACTGACGCACGTCCGGCGGGAGCAGAACAAGCGGGCCGACGAGTTGTGTAACCTCGTCCTGGACGCCAAACGGTCGCCCGGCGGGGCTGCCACTCCCGTCGAAGCGAAGCCGTCGGCGACGGCACCGCTCGGCGGCGCGACCGTGCGGGACGACGCCGTGGCGTGCCTCCACGCGGCCGCGACCGCTTGGTCCGCTCAGGGGCTCTCGGCCGTGACGCCGGAACAGGTGTGGGACCAACTGTGGTCGATCCTCGAAGACGGCGGCGCGCTGCGGAAGAAGAAGTGATTGCCGCGACCTCCTGACCCCGGGACTTTCACCCATGCCGTCCGATTCCCCCCGCCTCCGGCGGATCGGTCACCTGCTCTTCTGGCCGCCGCTGGCGGTGTGGACGTGGCTGCTGGTCGAGCCGAACCCGGTGCCCGAAGGCGTCCTCCAGTTGTTGTCGTGGCTCGACATCGCCCACTACCTCGCGGCCAAGGCGTTGCACCTGCTCGGCTACACCTACTTCGCCGTCGCGCTCGCCCTCTGGGTGCCCCGCCGCCGACGGCCGCTGTTCCTCGCGTTCGCGCTGCTGCTGGCCCACGGCATGGCCACCGAAATCGCGCAGACGTTCGTGCCGAACCGCACCGGCCGCCCGCTCGACGTGCTGATCGACTGGGCCGGGGTGTCGCTCGGCGTGCTGGCGGGGTGGCGGTGGTGGCGGCCGTTGTTCGGCCGAGGCGTGGCCACCGCGAGCCAGCCACCCCCCACTTCCGCTCGTTGAACATCGAGAGCGAGCGAGCGGGCGGTTCGATGGAGCGCCCGTGCGGTCGCATTCGCCCGTAACCGCCCTGTAACGGCCACGCGGGTTGCAATCCCCGGCCGGGGGTGCCTCGTTTATAGTGCAGCGGGACTCCCGTCCCTGACACTCTCCGTCCGCGAATGAGGGGAATCCCATGCGTCGCGTCCTGTTCGCCGCGCTCGTGCTGGCCGCCGCGCCGCCGGCCTTCGGCAAGGGTTTGCTCGTGCCCGACGACGTGAAACTGCGGCCGCTGGCGCTCGTCAGCCACCGCGTCACCGTCGCCATTGACGACCAAGTGGCCGTCACCACCGTCGAGCAGACGTTCCGCAACCACACCGATCGCAACCTGGAAGCGACGTACCTGTTCCCGGTGCCCAAGGGGGCGACCGTGAACAAGTTCACCATGTGGGTCGAGGGGAAGGAGACGCAGGGCGAACTGCTGGACGCGACGGCGGCGAACGACGTGTACACCAGCTTCGTCCGCCGCACGCAAGACCCCGGACTGCTGGAGTACATGGGCAACTCGCTGATGAAGTTGCGGGTGTTCCCCATCCTGCCGAAGGCGGACCAGAAGGTGAAGATCAGCTTCACCAGCGTGTCCCAGCAGGACGGCGGCGTCGTCGAATACATCTACCCGCTGAAGACGGACGGCAAGGGGACGCAGACACTCAAGGAATTCTCCGTCAAGATCGGGATTAAATCGCAACACCCGCTGCAATCCATCTACAGCCCGACGCACGCCATCGACGTGATCCGCAC
Source organism: Gemmatales bacterium (assembly GCA_038247725.1). Taxonomy (GTDB): domain Bacteria; phylum Planctomycetota; class Planctomycetia; order Gemmatales; family Gemmataceae; genus JALHQU01. The sequence continues at coordinate 8,944 of JBBRUO010000006.1, read as the reverse complement.
GGGCGAGAAGGAGGCCGCCGTCGCGTTCGAGAAGAACCAGGCGATTCTGGATAAGGACTTCCAACTCTTCTACGGCGTCGGCAACCGGGACATCGGCCTCACCCCGGTCCTGTATCGTCCGGTCAGCAGCGAGGACGGCTACTTCCTGTTCCTCATCTCGCCGCAGGTGGAGGCCGTGAAGCACCGCGTCCCACGCGACGTGGTGCTGGTGCTGGACACGTCCGGCAGCATGTCGGACGTGAAGATGTCGCAGGCCAAGAAGGCGCTGAAACAGTGCTTCGGGCAACTGACGACGGCCGACCGCTTCGCGCTGGTGAGCTTCGCCACCGCCGTGCGGACGTACCAGGACGCGCTGACCGAAGCCACCCCGGAACGACTGGAGAAGGCCGAGAAATGGGTGGACGACCTCCGTGCCGGCGGCGGTACGGCCATCCTGCCCGCGCTGAACGCCGCCCTGGACTTCCGCGGCAAAGACGACGGCCGCAGCTTCAACATGGTGTTCTTCACCGACGGCCAAGCGACCGTGGACGAGCGGGACCCGGTGAAGATCGTCAAGAGCGTCGTCGGCAAGAACACCGCCAACACCCGCATCTTCACCTTCGGCGTCGGCGACGATGTCAACGCCGTGATGCTCGATCAACTGGCCGACGAGACCCGCGCCGTGTCTACTTACGTCCGCCCGGCCGAGGACATCGAGGCGAAGGCGTCCTCCCTGTACACGAAGATCAGCCACCCGGTCCTGACCAACGTGAAACTGACCTGCGCCGACGTGAAACTGCACGAGGTCTACCCGACGCAACTGCCGGACCTGTTCCACGGCGGGCAACTGGTGGTGTTCGGCCGGTTCAGCGGCAGTGGCGATACCGCCATCAAGCTGACCGGCAAGGTCGGCAAGGAGGACCGCGAGTTGGCGTTCGACATCAAGTTCCCGGTGCGCACCGACTCCGACACCGGCCGCGATTTCGTCGAACACCTGTGGGCGCGGCGGAAGGTCGGGTTCATCCTCGATCAGATCCGCATCAACGGCGAGTCCACGGAATTGGTGGATGAGGTGACGGTGCTGGCGAAGAAGTACGGCATCGCCACGCCGTACACCAGCTACCTCGTGGTGCCCGACGGCCCGGTACCGGTGGTGCCGACCGGCGGCGCGGCGGCCAGCGGTCCTGGGCTGCCTGGTGCGCCGGGACCGGGATTCGCCCCGCCCGCGTTGGACCCCGGCGGGTTCGGCGGTGGCGGTCGGCCCGGCGCGAAGCCGCTGCCCGTGGATGCGTTCGTCAAGGAACTGGCCAAGAAGGGCGACGCCAAGGCCGGCGAAGGGTTCGGCGGTAACCGTGGCAGTGTGCAAGAGAAGTTGCTAAAGGACGAGTTGGGCAAACTGAAGCCGGAGCAGCGGAAGCAAGCCTACGCCCAGATGCTGGAGCGCGCCGCGTCTGAGCAAAAAGCGCAGGCCGACGCCGGGAAGAACTACCGCGACCACAACCTCAAGGCCAACCAGATCGGCCGCCTCGGGGTGGACCTCGCGCAGGCGTCCAACGAACTCCGCCAGCAGACCCGGCTGACGCAAACGGCGAACCGTGACCTGCGCGGCCGCAACTGCGTCGAGATCGGCGGCGTGTGGGTGGACGACCAGTTCCAGGCGGACACCAAGACCGTCGCGGTGAAAGCCCAGAGCGACGCCTACTTCGACATCCTGAAAGCGCAGCCGACGATGAAGGACGTGTTCCAGACCGGCAACCACCTCGTCTGGATGACGCCGAGCGGAGTAGCCCTCGTCATCGATGCGAACGACGGGGCCGAGAAGTTGACCGACGCCGAGATCGCGGCGCTGTTCGCCGCGAAGAAGTGACCGCCTCGGCGTGCCGCGACCGCACGGCAGCACGAAACTGACCCGAAAGCCCCGGCACCCGCCGGGGCTTTCTCGTGGGGTGAGTCCAGATCCATACGGTTCACATCCGCACGCTACTTCGACTTCAACCCCGCCGTGTTCACCGCGATGACCCGGTATGTATACTCCTTCCCGGCCTCCGCCGTGGTGTCGGTGTACCGCATCGGCACCAGCGGTTGCGTCGGCGTGTCGCTGTACTGAAGGTTCTGGAAGACCGGCCGGCCGAACGGGTTCTTGCCTTTCTCCGGGACGTTGGCCAGGAACTGGCCGTCGCGCTCGATGACGAAGTTAGCCAGCCCACTCTCGATGTCGGCCTCGGCTTCCCAGGTGAGTTCGTTCCCCTTCCGCCGCACGTTCGTCGGGGCGGGCGGGGGTGACGTGTCCGCGACGGCCGTGTCCTTGGTGTACTTCATCCACGCCGTGGCGATCCGTTCGTTCGGCAGCCACCCGGCCGAAAGCGCGTCGCCGGAGAACTTCCCGGCTGGAACGGCTTCACCGCCGGTGGCTGGGGCGAGCCACGCGCTGTCCTTCGGCATGGCCACGAGCGGGTCGCCGGCGGTTTTCGGCAGTCGCGCGGTCAGGCACGCATCCAGCCACGGAATCGCCAAGTACCGCTGGTTCCCGCACTCGTGACTGGTCAGCGGATCGACCGCCACGCCGACGAGACCGCCCTTGCCGCGCACTTGGGTGAAGAACTCCTCGTTGGCCGGCCACACGCCGCCGAACCGGTCGCCCTTCACGGTGACGCCTTCCTTCGTGCCGAGGTTACACATCAACGGCACCGTCAGCGCCGCCTTCGGCAACTCGTGTGACTTGATCGTTTTGCGTGTCGGATCCGCCTTCAGGAGCGGCACCCCCGACCGCAGCCACGCGGCCGCCACCCGCTCCGGGTGCAGCATCACCATGCCGCCGGCCCAGTGCCCGCCCCCGCTGTGCCCCCACAGCGCCCACGGCACGGTCGCCAGTTCGGGGTGGCCGGACTTCGCCGCGAGGTCGGCGAGACCCTTCCGGAACGCCGCGTCGGACCCGTTCCGCGGGTCGCACCACATCTGGCAGTCGGCCTTGTCCGGCTGCTCGTAGGCCGGCGACAGTAGCGCGCAACCGTGTTTCTTCGCCAGCGCCTGCCAGTGCAGGTCGTACGCGCCGGTGAGTCCCGACTTGCACGACCCCTCGCCGCACCCGTGCTGGTGGACGACCACCCCGCGTAGCGTCTTCACATCCCTCGGCACCCACAGCGTGTAGTTGACCGCGTAGGGCAGTTCCCCGGCCTTCGTCGAAGCTTCGGACCGCACGCGGTAGTACGGAGGCTCGGCCGGCGGGTACACGTCGTAGGGCGGCTGCTGAGCGGACACGTCGGGCGCGAACGCGGCGAGGAGCAACGGCACGCCCCACGCCAGCCTGGAGTCTGAACGAGTCACGGGTCCCATCCTCGTTGAATGGTGAAGGGAGTTGGTGGCCGCCGAGTGGGGAAATCCCCCGCGCGACGCGCCGAGTGCGATTGTGCCACACCCACAGTCAGTATCGCTGCCTCAGCACGTCCGGGCCATCTCTGTTCTGGCCTTCTCGATGCCGATCACCAGGAGAAAACTGGCAGTCGAAGGCGTGCTTCACGGCGGGAACGCTGTTGGCGGTGGAGGGCGGGTACAAGGCGATCGAGGAGATTCGGGCGGGCGAGCGGGTGTATAGCAGGGAGCAGTGGGACGAGTCGGGGGTGATCGTCGCCAAGATCGTGGAGGAGGTGTTCGTCCGGTTCGCCGGAATGTTACTTGCCGTGGGATACGATGTGTTGACCCCAACCGGCTTAACTCGACTGATGCCGATTTTCGAGAGGACTGTTCGCGAATCCCTTGGGAATCAATGGGACTCGGAGTTTCTGGAATACCCACAGGCGTTCCAGGGTGTCCAAAAACCCCTGCCTCACAGCAAGAATCCCTAACAATCCCGACGCTCCAACGCCTCGAAAATCGGCATCAGTCGAGCTTAGTCCGCCGGTGGATTTCAGAACCGGCGGGCTTACGTCCCACCGTTCGCCAAGATTCCCCCCGAACCTGCCGGCCGGTTCGCGTATCATCTCCCTTGCACAGGCGTGCAGAACTCAGGCTGCGGCTCAGGCTGAACCGCGACTACCGTATGTTGTGGGTTCGATCCCCACCCCCGCCACTCTGGGGTTTCAGGTTGCAAGTTTCAGAGTTTCAAGACCTCGGTTCTTGTCTCGAAACTCTGAAACTTGCAACCTGAAACAAAACTCCGGCGGGGTAGCCCAACTGGCAGAGGCGACGGCGGCGCACCCCAATCTCAGACTGTCCACGCCAGAATTCAAACCCCGTGCCGAGGTGTTCGATCGACGTTCCGGTAAGCACACTCGAGGCCGTGGGTTCGTCTCCCACCCCCACCTCTTTGTCATGCGTCATCAGGTGGGGTAGCTCAGCGGTAGAGCGCGAGTGCTCAGGCTAAAACCCGGCGACAGGAGACCGCGAACACTCTCTGAGACGGCACACCGAACGCCCGAAAGGGTATCGGACCAGACCCCGGCGGACGGGTACTTCCGCCGGGGTCGCTTTTTCACCTCGCCCTCGACCACCCGTCTTGCCCCTTCGACTTGAACGCGGGTGGCCGACCTGATACTTTCCGATGCAAAGACGCGCCCTCGCCGGTGACTCGTGGAACTCCGCGACGCCCTCTCACAGATCGCCGAAATCCGCGCCCATGTGGCGGCGGCGGAGCGGTTCCGTGGGTACCGGGCGGTGCCGGTGGCGCTATCGGGTGGGTTCGCCGTCCTCGCCGCGCTGCTTCAACCGCACCTGCTGGCGAACCCCTCGGCCGACCTGACCGGCTACCTCGCCCTGTGGCTGGCGACGGCCTTCCTTGGCGCGACCGTGTCGGCGTCGGGCGTGTGGCTGCGGCACCGGCACGGGGACGACCCGCTGGCGAAACAGCGGACGTGGCTGGCTGTGTCGCAGTTCGTGCCGTGCCTCGCGGCCGGCGGTCTGGTCACGCTGGTGGTCGCCCGGCACCTGCCCGAACACGCCCGGTTGCTGCCCGGCCTGTGGCAGGTGTTCTTCAGCCTGGGCGTGTTCGCCTCCGCCCGGTTGCTGCCGAAGGCGGTGGTCGGGGTGGGCGTGTTCTACCTCGCGGCCGGGACGGTGAACCTGACCTTCGCCGGTGGACCCGATGCGTTCTCCCCGTGGGCGATGGGGGTGCCGTTCGCCGGCGGGCAGTTCGCCACCGCCGTCATCTTGTACTGGAACCTGGAGCGCGACCGCCATGACCCCGCCGACGGACGATGAAGCCGGCCGGTTCGCCTTCGACGGGCTGGACCGGGTGCTGCACGAGAAGGCCCGCCTGGGCATTCTCGCGTCGTTGCTCGCGCACCGCGACGGGCTGGCGTTCACCGACCTGAAAGACCTGTGCGCGCTGACCGATGGCAACCTCAGCCGGCACCTGACGGCCCTGCAAAAAGCCTGCCTGATCGCCGTCGAGAAGGGGACCGCCGGCCGCCGTCCACAGACGCGGGTGAAGCTGACCGTCACCGGGAAGAAGCGGTTTTTGGAGTACCTCGGCGTGCTGGAAAGCATCGTCAGCGGCGCGCTCGCTGCCGCCACCCCACCGCCCGCCACCATCGACGCGCAATTGAACCCGGCGTGAAGGTTCTACATCATCGCGAATCGGCCTTCGGTATAAGTTCCGCTCCAGCCACAGACGAGATGTCCCGCCAGCAGCGCATCCGTCGTCGCTTCATAAAAGCGCGGCGGTTCGAGAGCCGCGTATTCCAACTCCATGCACGCCATCAGCAGACACCATTCAACCGTGTCGAAAACGGGTTTGGGTATATCCAACGATTGCCGCTGCGCCCCGTCACTCAGCCGCTCTCGCGGCATCGGACCGAGCGCCACTTTCACTTCTTTAACCCTGTTGCTCCAGTCCTGGAAGGCTTCCTTATCGCGGCCGTGAATGAGCGAGCACAATGCGTTGCGCGATTCCATCAAAACATAAACCCATGATTGGTGCGCGCAATACTTCATGGCGGTTTCCCAATCCGGCAATATCGTGACATCACGTCCGGTATCGGGTTGTCCGAGCCGTATCAGCCACGGTACCGAAGCGAGTCGGGAAATCAAATCGTGGGTCGTCTGCGTTAGCATCATGGTACTCGCCAGCGGCTATGATGTTGTGATGTGCGGGTTCGGGAGTGCTTTTGTGCCGGTCGCAAGCTCCCGGCGACGACGGCGCGTTTGTCGTCGCCGGGAGCTTGCGTCCGGCTCGGTTGGCATCACGTCAAACTCAGCACGTGGTTGCTGAGCCGCTCGAAGCCGGCGTCGGTGATGAGGTAGTTGTGTTCGATCCGCACGCCGCCGACGCCATCGACGTACAGACCGGGTTCCAGCGTCACCACGTCACCGGCCACCAGTGTCTCGGTGGCCTTCTCCACGAAGAACGGGGCCTCCGGGTGGGCCAACCCGATGCCGTGCCCGGCGTGGTGCGGGAACTTGTCCGCCACCCCCGCCGCCGCGAACACCGCTCGCACCGCGTTGTACACGTCCAGGCACGCCACGTCGGGGCCGAGTGTCTTCTCCCCTTCGGTCATCGCGCTCACGCACAGGTCGAACAACTTCCGCTGCTCTTCGGTGGGTTCGCCGCCGACCACCAGCGTGTTGGTGAAGTCGCTGCGATAGCCCTGGATGACGACGGAGAAGTCGAGGATGAGCGTCTCGCCGTCCTTCAATACATGGTCGGTGGCCATGCCGCCGCGCTTGGCCGACCCCGGTGACACCGCGAAGTCACCGTACACCACGACCGGATGCCCGGCGGCTTTCGTGCAGGCCGCCAGGATGCCGGCGTACACGTCCACTTCACTCATGCCGGCGGCCACGTTCGCCCGCGCCCAGGCGTGCCCGGCTTCCGTCACCGTCATGCACCGCTTCAGCAGCGCGATCTCGTCGGCGTCCTTCTTCCGCCGCAGCGCGTGCATCACCTTGTCGAGTTGCGGGACGGTCGGGTCGGACAGGTGGTCGTGGACGCGGCCACCGGTGCCGGCCAGCTCCACCACCTCGCGGAGGATGAGACGGCGGGGGCCGTCGCCGGGGGATTTGCCGTCGTACCACCGCACCGGCATCCGCTCGTCGGCGAAGGCCTGGTCGAACGTCTTCGGCACCCGGCTGTCGTGGAACAGCGTGGTCCGCCCGTCCGGCTTGACGAGCAGATACCCGCCGTAGTCCGCACCCAGACTGAACGGGTCGAGGTAGGCGTTGGCGAAGTACCGCAAGTGGAGCGGGTCGCCGAGCAGCAGCGGCCCGTCCGGTTTCAGGGCGGCGAGCAGGCGGGCAATGCGGTCCCGGCATCCGTCGGCGGTGAGCATGGGAAAATCCGGAGGGGTGAACGCCGGCCCCCGCTACTGTCGTTCGAGATCGGTGGCGGTGGCCGGCGGGATCGTTGGCGAGGGGGTCACCTGTGGGAGCGTAAGGGACGGTTGCGGCTTCGACCCGCCCGCATCCACCGGCTCGGCTGGGGTCGTTATGAACGGCAGCTGCGGGAGCGGTTGCCCCGCCAGTTCCGTCCGCTTGCGGATGGTCCCCCGACTGAACGGCCCAGCCCCCATCACCCAGGTGTCTTTCAGCGTACTCTGCGCTTCCGTGAGCGGCGACTGCCAGACCGGCTGACCGGTCCCCCGCTGGTAGGCGAACACCGCCAGCTTGGCGTACCCCCGCTGGTCCGTCCGCTTCATCAGTGCCACTTCCGGGATCTGAGTGAATGGCTGGCCCAACGTGAGCGTGGGCACGGACATCTGCGGGGTGCCGACCAGGAGCGAGTGTCGGTCGGTGCCGACCCCGCCGGAGCGGGCCTCGACGATCACATCCGCGTTCGCCCGCTCCTCCTGAAGCAGCGCCCCGCAGGCCATGAGGTGCTGGCGGAGGGAGCTGACGACGTACCCGCGATCCACAGTCCCGTCCAGGTATTGCGGATCGAGGAACACCTTCCGACAAGCCAGCGGAGTGAAATCGATGCGGGCGACGGCCGCGTCCACCGCCTGCGATACAAGCAGCATCTCGGAGGCAGCCCGAAGCGTGTCGGTGGATCGAGTGGTGCCACAGCCAACGGCGGCGCACAGCACGAGCGCGAACGGGAGCCGCATGCGGAGGAACCACCCGAGCGGGAACGGAATAACCGGCACCACGGCGCACGATACCGTCCCCACCTGTCCGGTCAATCCGGATCGCCACCTCACTTCGGCATCGGGAACGGCTTGCCCTCTTTCACCCACGCCTCATTGCACGCGGCGAATTGCAACCGGCTGCCGATGAGGTAGATCGTCCCGTCCGGAGCCTGATCCACCGACATGTACCCTTGCACCGGGGCGTCCACCTTGCGGGCGTGCGGCCACGTCTTGCCGCCGTCGAGCGACAGCGCCACCACCGACCCGCCGCCGAGTTGCTTCTTGCTGTCCTGGGTGAGGAACAAGATCGCCCCGCTTTGCAGTTGCAGCGCCGCGCTCTTGTTCCCACTGCCGATGCCGCCGAACGGCGAAGCGGTGACTTCCCACGAGTCGCCCTGGTCTTTGCTAACGGCCAGCGGCATCGGGTGCGGCCCGCGGAGGAAGCAGAGGATCGACTTGTCGTCCCGCTCCACGATAGCCGGGTGGATGGCGTACTTGCCCACGGCTTTGATGAGGTCGCCTCTCGCCACCGTCCACGTCCTGCCCTTGTCCTTCGACACCATCAGCTTTTCGTCTTTGTGCAGGTCGCCGTCGCACGCCAGCAGCAGCGTGCCGTCCTTCGCCACCAGCGCCGTGCAGGGTTGGCTGAGCGCGTCCTTGTCTTGCCGGGGCAGGATCACCGTCGGCTGGCTCCAGGTCGCGCCACTGTCGTCCGAGTACCGCATGATGTTGCTGGCGTAGTCCCAGCCGTGCAACGATTGCGTGCAGAAGTGGTAAATCCTGTCGCCGTCGCGGAGCAGCACGGGGGCGTGGCAATTCACGTCGGGCACGCCGAAGAACAGCGACGGCGGGTCCCACTTGTCGGCCCCGGCCCGCAGTCGGCTGGCGGCCTGCGCCAGTTGCCGGTC
>JBBRUO010000005.1:0-28290 GCA_038247725.1 Gemmatales bacterium | reverse complement strand
GAAGAGAAAGCGAAGTTCGACCGCTACCTGGAAGCGTTCGAGTCCCTCCGCGACCGGCAGTCGGAACTGCTGGCGAAAGCCGACGACCTGAAGAAGCACGCGCCTAAACTCGGCGACAAGTTGACCGCGTCGAAGTCCAGCCTCATCCTCGAAGCTCAGTTCGAGATCGCTACCGCCGCGCTGCTGGCCGGGATCACGAATGTCGTCACGCTCATCTCCGGTGGCGGCGGGCAGCGGTTCGGGAAGTTCCCCGAGTTCGGCATCCCGGACCTGCACCACATCGGGCACGGCGGCAGTTACGACGGCAAGACTTATGAAGAGTGTTTCGTCGAGTTGCGGGCGTTCCACACCAAGTTGATCGCCGGGTTGGTGAAGAAGCTGGCCGAAACGAAAGAAGGCGACGGGACGATGCTGGACAACACACTGATCGTCTACCTGAGCGACTCCGGTGAGTCGCACCACCCGAACTTACAGGAGTGGCCGGTGGTGCTGATCGGCGACCTGGGCGGGAAGCTGAAGACCCGCGGCCGGTACTTGCAGTTCCCGAAGTACGGTGCGACGGCGCACCGCACCATGGCGAACCTGTACTGCACCCTACTACACGCCGCCGGCAAGCCCCGCGATAAGTTCGGCGTCCCCGATCCGAAGCTCAAGGACATCGACCAGACCGGCCCAGTAGCGGAACTGCTGGCGTGAACCGTCCGGTCACTTCTTCGCTTTGGCCACCGTGCCTGCGACCCGCACCGGGTCCAGGCTCGGTTGGTAGTTCCGCATCGCCTCGCCGCGTTTCAATAGCTCGCCGGCGATCGTCGGCACCTGGAAGGTGATCGAGTACAAGGACGACGCCATCGACCAGCGCGGCCGGCTCGGGGTGACGAAAGGCGAGGTCGGAAAGGGCCAGTTCGCCAAACTGGTCTTCACGAAGGACGAGTGCTGGGTCGTCCGCGCAGACGGCAAACGCGACGCGGTCAAAGGGCAGACGAACTGCGGATTCAAATCGTGGACGACGAAGGCCGGGAAGGTCGGTCACGAGATCGAGTTGACCGCGTTCGGCGGGAGCGACGGCGGCGACGCGGAGGTGAAGTACGTCGGCGTCGTGAAGGTCGGGGAGGGCAAACTGTTCCTGTGCTGGAACGAGGGAGGTGCCACGACTCCGAACGGCAAGAAATCGCCCACGAAGTTCGAGTCGGACGGGATGATGAACCTGTTCGTCTGCGAGCGTCTGTCGGACACGCCGGAAGCGAAGCCGAAAAAGTCGAACGCGATCCGAACACGGAAGTGCCATTCATCAGTGGGTGCATGGATGAGCCATCTCTTCCAACGGCAGACGACGCCATCGCTCCTGACTCACCGGCGTGGAACTCTCGCACGCCGGCCCTTCCCGGTCCCGGTGTCTCTGGTTCGCGGCGAGCACTCGCCACCCCGAGCCGAACCGACCCGCGGCCGCCCGGCACACCCCCGTTTCGGCCCGATTGTCTCGAAGTGTCGCCGAGACACCCGCGATCCGGTTAGCAGCCGGGTTCGTCTCGGGCACCAAACGGGAGTCGAACATGCCGCCATCTCCGACGCCCGCGCTCAAGCGAGGATTCCCGTCACCACGTCCCCGTGGACATCGGTCAGGCGGAAGTCGCGGCCGGCGTGTCGGTACGTCAGCTTCTTGTGGTCGAGACCGAGCAGGTGCAGCATGGTCGCGTGCAGGTCGTGGAAGTGGACCTTGTCCGTCTCCGCGTAGAAGCCGTAGTCGTCGGTGGTGCCGTAGCTCATACCCGGCTTCACCCCGCCGCCGGCGAGGAAGTACGTGAAGGCGTGCGGGTGGTGGTCGCGGCCGTCCTTCCCCTGCGCCGTCGGGGTGCGGCCGAACTCCCCGCCCCACACGACGAGCGTATCCTTCAGCAGCCCGCGCCGCTTCAAGTCGGTCAGCAAGCCCGTGATCGGCTGATCCACCTCCAGCGCGTTGCGGGCGTGGCCCTTCTTCAAGTCGCCGTGCTGGTCCCACTTGTAGCTGTGCGAACACTGCACGAACCGCACGCCGGCCTCGGCGAAGCGGCGGGCCATCAGGCACTGCCGGCCGAAGTTCGCCGTCGCCGGATTATCAAGGCCGTAGAGCGCTTTGGTTTCCTTCGTCTCCTTCGACAGGTCTTGCACCTCCGGCGCGGCGGACTGCATCCGGAACGCCATCTCGAACGACTCGATCCGCCCCTCCAGCGCCGGGTCGGGGCCGAGTTTCGCCAACCGCTCGCGGTCCATCTCGCCGAGCAGGTCGATCTCCCGCCGCTGCTGGTCGCGGGGCGTGGTGCCGGCGATGAACGGCACGGATGCCTTCTCGGACGACACGCCGGCGTTCCCCAGCGGCGTGCCCTGATACACCGCCGGCAGGAACGCCGACGAGTAGTTGTTCACCCCGCCGTGGGACAGCGACGGACAGATGGTGACGAACCCCGGCAGGTCGCGGTTCTCGCTGCCCAGGCCGTAGTTCACCCAACTGCCCATGCTCGGGCGGATGAACGTGTCCGATCCGGTGTGCATCTCCAGCAGCGCGCCGCCGTGCCGGGAGTTCGACCCGTGCATCGACTTGATGAAGCAGAGGTCATCGACGACCGTGGCGATTTTCGGGAAAATCTCGGAGACCGTCGCCCCGCTCTGGCCGTACGGCTTGAACTTCCACGGCGACGCGAGCAGGTTGCCGGTCGCGCTGGACACCACGCGGGGCTTCGGGAACGGCAGCGGCTTGCCGTCGTCGGCGGTCAACTTCGGCTTGTAGTCGAAGGTGTCCACGTGACTCGGGCCGCCGTGCATGAACAGGAAGATGACCCGCTTCGCCTTCGGCTCGAAGTGCGGCTTCTTCGGCGCGAGCGGGTCCGGCTTGGCCTTCGGCTCGGCGGCGGCGAGCAGGTCTTGAAGGGCGAGCCAGCCGAAGCCGGTCGCGGCCGATTGCAGCATGTGACGGCGGGACAGCATTCCGGTTACTCCACGAAGGCGAATTCGGCGGACGCCAGCAACACGCGGCAGAAGCCCTGCCAGGCTTTCAACTTCTTGGCCTCGGCCCCGGCGTCGGAGTCGGCGAGGTACGTCATCGCTCGCGACACTTCCGCATCGGTGGCGGCGCGGGCGTAGGTCCGGCGATACGCCTCCCGCACGCGGGCCGCGTCGTCGCCTTTGACTTCCAACAACGCCTTGGCGAACGCCTCCGAACTCTCGTCGGCGACCTTGCTGTTCAATTGGAAGAGGGCTTGCGCCGGGATCGTCGTCTGTTGTCGCATCCCGGCGGGGGTGGACGGGTCGGGGAAGTCGTTCGCCTGAAGGACCTCGTACACGCCGCTGCGGATGACCGGCAGGTAGACCGTCCGACGGGGGACGGAATAGGCGTCGAAGCCGCGACCGCCGGTGGAGTTCACATAGGCCCGGTTCTTGGTCGTGAGTCGCGTGCCGCCGGGCGTGCGGTCGAGCAACCCGGCGACGGCGAGCATCCCGTCCCGCAACTCCTCGGCGTCCAGTCGGCGGCGGTTGAAGTGCCAGTACCGGCGGTTGTCCGGGTCCGCCTCGAACGCCCCGGCGTCGTACCGGGTGCCCATGCGATACGACGCGGACGACACGATCAGCCGGTGCAGGTGCTTGACGCTCCACCCGGACTTCACCAACTCGGCGGCGAGGTAATCGAGCAACTCCGGGTGCGTCGGCCGTTCGCCGAGCCGGCCGAAGTTGTCCGGCGAGCGGACCAGCCCGGTGCCGAAGTGACCGAGCCAGACGCGGTTGGCCATGACGCGGGCGGTCAGCGGGTTGTCCTTCGACGCAACCCACTCGGCCAGTTCCAGCCGGCCGCTGCCTTCAGCCACCGGCGATTGCTTTTCACCGGCCAGGATCGTGGGGAACCGGCGGGGCACTTCGGCCCCCAGCGTCAAGTGACTGCCGCGCAGGTGAACGCGGAGGTTCTCGCTCTTCTCGTCCTCGACGGCCATCACCTCATCGACTACCGGCTTCGTGCGTTCGATCGCCGCGAGTTTCTCCTTCGCCTTGCGAAGTTCGTTTGCGGTCGTGGGCTCCACTTCTTCGTCCAGCGCCGGCGACATCTTGAACGGCCCCTTCGTGTCATCGGCGAGCGTCTGGAGGTCCGGCACGGCGGGGAGTTTGTCGTTCCACTTTCCGGCCAATTTCACCCAGGCTCGAAGGGCCGTCGGCAGCAGTTTCTTCTCTGCTGCGACCTCGTCCAGTCGGAGCGGGACCGCCACGGCAAAGTCTGGTGAAACCGGCAGGAGGGCGAGCTTGTCGAAGTGCGGAATCGGCTCGGTCCGTTCCAGGCGGATGGCCGTTTTTCCCCTCGACAGTTTGACGACGCCTTCGGCGAACCAGCGCTGCCCGTTCGGGTTCCACGACCCGGTGACTTCCCCGGCGGCGTCCTTGCGGAGCACCTTGCCGCCGACGGACAACACCGTCGGCCGTGCGCTCTCGGCGGCGTACCGCAGGGCGATCTGGTACGTTCCCTCGGCGGGGACTTCGAGATCGTACTCGGCGACGTTCGGCAGTTTCCCACCGTTAATGATGACGCCGATGCCCGCGCCGTAGCCGTCGTTCAGCTTCTGCGCGTTCCCACGGGTGTAGTTCTCGGCCTCGACGACGATGCCACCGGGAACCGGGTCCTTCGCCGGATCGGCGACGACGAGTTTGAGCGACCCGCCCCGCCGCGCGATCTCGCGGGCGGCGTCCCCGTACTCGGTCGCCCGCTTGCGTTCCGCCTCGAGTCGGACCTTCACCGCGTCGCGGAGTTGCTTCTCCAATTTCTTCACGCTGTCGTTCGCGGCGGTGCGGGTCTTCTCGTACTCGGCCAGTTTCGCCACGCCATCCGCCGTGCCGATGGGCCGCTCGTGCCACCGCGCCACGACGCCGTAACTCTGCATCGACTTCGTCGAGTAGAACATGCCGGCGAGGGAGTAATAATCCACCTGCGTGATCGGGTCGAACTTGTGGTCGTGGCAGCGGGCACAACCGATCGTCAGCCCCAGGAACGCTTGGCCGAGGGTGTCGAGTTGCTCGTCGATGATGTCCATCCGCATCTTCATCGGGTCGTCCTCGGCCAGCATCTTCGGCCCGACGACGAGGAACCCGGTACCGGTGAGGGCGTCCGCCCGTTCGGCGGGCGTCCCGCCGGGCAACAGGTCGCCGGCGATCTGCTCCTTGATGAACCGGTCGAACGGCTTGTCGGCGTTGAAACTCCGGATGACGTAGTCACGGTACCGCCAGGCGTTTCCGTGGGCGAGGTTCTCGTCCATACCGTTGCTGTCGGCGTACCGCGCCACGTCCAGCCACCGGCGGCCCCACTTCTCGCCGTAGGCGGACGACGCGAGTAAGCGGTCGATCAACGTGCCCCACGCGCCGGGCGACGTGTCTTTCTCGAACGACTCGACTTCCTCCGGCGTCGGCGGCAGGCCGGTGAGGTCGAACGTGAGCCGGCGGATGAGTGTTCGTTTGTCGGCGGGAGGTGCGACCGGAAGCCCGGCGTCCAACCGCTTGGCGGTTAGGAAACTGTCGATGCGGTTCGCGGACTTCGCGTCCGTTGGCGGCGCGGCCGTCACCGGTTGGAACGCCCAGAACGCTTTCTCCTCGGGGGTGAAAACGCGAACCGCGGCCGGCTTGGCCTCCGGCGGGGCGACCGGCTTGGCGTTCGGCCACACGGCCCCGGCCTTCACCCACGCCGTCAGCGCGGCGACCTCGGCGACGGGCAACTTCTCCTTCGGCGGCATCTTGAGCTGCTCGCTGTGCCGGATCGCCGTGATGAGCAGGCTCTGCTCCGGCTTGCCGGGAACGATAGCCGGCCCGCTCTCGCCGCCGGCCAGCATCGCGGCCAGCGAGTCGAGGCGGAGGTCGCCCCGCTGCTTCTTGTCGTTGTGGCAACCCCAGCATTTTTCCGCGAGAAGCGGGCGGATCGTCTTCTCGAAGTCGGCGTCCGGCGAGGCCGCGCGGCCGGCCGTGGCGACGGCGAAAAGGCACACAGTGGTCAGGAACCGCAGCACGGCATGACTCCGGCGAGGCGGGGCAGGGCGGGTTTGGGGGTGCAGGTCGGCAGGTGTGTTGGTATTTTCTCAGATCCAGATGCTCGCCGCAAGTGGGCAGCGTTCGGTTGTCAGGCTCCCATTCGAATTGTCCGCTCGGGGGGCATCGGGCGTCCCCGTTTTCGCTCGGACGCCTGGGGTGAGGCCGGTCGCGAGTTTAGCTCGAACGGTCCCCGGTTCGAATCCCAATCGCTTTCAATTGCGACACCTCGAACCGCGTCGGCAGAGATAACAGGCGTCCCTATTGTGGAGGGAACCGCCCGTGCCGATCACCACCGCCACCGTCCGCCCCGATCTCCTCAGTTCGACTGATGCCGATGTTCGAGGCGTTGGAGCGTTGCGATTGCTAGGGATTCTTGCTGTGAGGCAGGGCTTTTGGACACCCTGGAACGCCTGTGGGTAGTCCAGAAACTCCGAGCCCTTTTGATTCCCAAGGGATTCGCGAACAGGCCCCTCGAACATCGGCATCAGTCGAGCTGAGGCCTGGAAGGCCACCGCCGGCGACTTTCAGGCGTGGCCATGCGCCCCCTCCGTGCCAGGCGGTATCGCGACAAGCGGTTCGCCCACCGGATCCGCGATGACCGGCGAAAGGTCGATCACGGGGGCGTCCGTGTGCGGGTCGAACCACCGGTACACGGACGGGATGACGAACAGTGTCAAGATAGTCGAGGTCACGAGGCCGCCGATGACGACGGTTGCCAGCGGCTTTTGCACCTCCGCCCCGGCACCGCTGGACAACGCCATCGGGATGAACCCGAGCGTCGCCACGAGAGCGGTCATCAGCACCGGACGGACGCGGATCATCGCCCCCTCGAACGCGGCGGAACGGACCCCTTTCCCCTCCTTCCGCAGTTCCACGATGTAGGTGACCAAGACGACCCCGTTGAGGACCGCCACCCCGAAGAGGGCGATGAACCCGACGCCGGCCGAGATGGAGAAGTCCATCCCCCGCGCCCACAACGCGAACACCCCGCCCGACGCCGCGAGTGGAACGTTCAGGAAGATGAGCGCGGCCAGTTTGAGGGAGCCGAAGGTCGAGTGGAGCAGCACGAAAATGAGGACCAGCGCCACCGGTACCGCCACCGACAGTCGGCGTGTCGCCTCCTGGAGGTTCTTGAACTGTCCCCCCCACGAGATGGTGTAACTCGTCGGCAGTGTCACCGTCTCGTCCACGGCTCGTTGGGCCGCGGTCACGAACCCGGCCAGGTCACGGCCCCGCACGTTACAGGTGATCACCGCCCGCCGGCGGATGTTGTCCCGGCTGATCTGGGCCGGCCCATCTTCCATGGTCAACTCGGCTAACTGCTCGAGCGGGATGTGCCGCCCGTGCGGGTCGGCGACGGTCACCCGGCGGAGGCGGTCCAGGTTCTCGCGGACGGCTTCCGGAAACCGGACCATCAGGGGGAACCGGCGTTGCCCCTCGAACACCTGACCGACCTCCCGGCCGCCGATCGCGGCGACGGCGTCCAGGACGGTGCGGGCGTTGAGCCCGTAGCGGGCCAGGGCGTCTCGCTTCAAGATCACGCGGAGGTATGGGAGGCCGGCCATCTGTTCGACCGCGACGTCGGCCGCGCCGGGCACCTTGTTCACGACCGCCGCCACCTCCTCGGCCGTCTTCTGGAGGGTCTCCAGGTCGTCCCCGTAAATGCTGATGCCGACGTCCGTCTTCACCCCGGCGACGAGTTCCGCCACCCGCAACTCGATCGGCTGCGAGAAAGCGTACGCCTGCCCGGGCACCTCTCGCTCGAGCGCCTCCTCCATCGCCCGGACGAGGTCTTCCTTCGTCGCGAACCGCCAGGTGTCGACCGGCTTCAGCGTGACGATGACGTCCGTGAGGTTGATCGTCATCGGGTCGTTGGCGATCTCCGGGCGGCCGCTCTTGGACAACACCGACACGACCTCCGGCATCTTCAGCAGACACCGTTCGATCTGACCGGTCATCGCAACCGAGGACTCCAGCGACGCGCTCGGCAGGCGGGTCGCCTGGATGGCAATCGACCCTTCGTCCAGTTTGGGGATGAACACCGCGCCCATGCCGCCGGCGGTGACGACACTCGCGGCGAACACCGCGGCCGACCCGAGCAGGACCGCGGCCGGGTGGGCGACCGCCTGCCGTAACAAGGGGCGATAAACGGCCTTCGCCCAGCGGACCAGGAACGGCTCCGTCTCCGACACGCTCCGCAGGAACACCGCCGCCAGCATCGGCATGAGCACCAAGGCGAGCAGCAGGGAGGTGAGGAGGGCGAAGATGACCGTCAGGGCCATCGGCTTGAACATCTTCCCCTCGACCCCGCGGAGGGAGAGGATCGGCAGGTACACCAGCAGGATGATGCCGACGCCGAACACCACCGGGCGGGCCACTTCCCGACAGGCGTCGCGGACGACGGCCAGCGGGGCCTGCCGCTCCTTGTGGTGGTGCCGGTGTTCGGCCACCCGGCGGACGACGTTCTCGATGAGGACGACGCTGCCGTCGACGATCAGCCCGAAGTCGATCGCCCCGAGGCTCATCAGGTTCCCACTCAGGCCGGCGTACCACATGCCGACGAACGCCCCCGCCATGGCCAGCGGCACCGCCAGGGCCACGATCAACCCGGCCCGCAAGCTGCCGAGCAAGACGAGCAAGACGATGACGACGAGGACGCCGCCTTCAATCAGGTTGGTCTGAAGCGTGTGGACCGTGCGCTCGACCAGTTCGGTGCGGTCGTACACGACGTCAACTTCGACGCCGTCGGGCAGTGTCTTGATGATGTCCGCCATCTTCTCCTTGCTCAGGCGGACCACCTCCCGGGAGTTTTCCCCGGCCAGCAGCATGACGACCCCGACCACCCCTTCGCCGCGGCCGTCCCGCGTGACTGCCCCCTGGCGGAGGACCGGGGCGAACTGCACGTCCGCGACCTGATGGACGTATATCGGCGTACCGTCCCCACGGGCGTCCAAGACCACGTTCCGGACGTCCTCCAGGGAGCGGATTAATCCCTCCCCGCGGACCAGCCGTTGCTCTTGCGACCTCAGCAGCAGGTAGCCCCCGCCCTCGTTGGCGTTGTTGAGCTCGAGTGCTTCGAACAGCTTCTCCAGGGGGATTTTGAACTCGCGGAGTTTCTCCGGGTCCGGCCGCACCTCGTAGGAACGCAGCGCCCCGCCGTTCGTGTTCACCTCGATCACCCCCGGCACCCCTCGCAACTGCGGGGCGATCTGCCAGTCGAGGATCTCCCGCAGTTTCATCAGGTTGCGGGACGCTTTCTCGTCCGCCGAGAGCTTGGAGCCGGTTTCGCCGGCGAACGGGTCGTACCCGTCGCGGTACCGCACTTCGAACTGGTAGATCTCCCCGAGGCCGGTGGCGATGGGGCCGGGTTTCGGTGCGGGGACGCTGGGCGGGATCTGCTCCCGCGCGTCTTGCAACCGCTCATTCACTTGCTGTCGCGCCCAGTAGATGTCCGTCCCTTCCTCGAACACCACCGTCACCACGGAGAGGCCGAACTGGGAGACCGAGCGGATCTCCTCCACCCGCGGCATGCCGCTCATGGCCGCCTCGACCGGTATGGTGACGGCCTGTTCCACCTCCAGCGGGCCGAGCGCGGGTGCGGTCGTCATGACCTGCACCTGGACGTTGGTCACGTCCGGTACGGCGTCCACCGGCAGGCGACTGGCCGCGTAGCCGCCGCTGAGAAGCAGGAGGATGGCCCCGAGGAACACCAGGAAGCGGTTCGCCAGGGCGAAGTCGATGATCGTCGTTAGCACGGGCTCACTCCCCGACCATTTGGTCTTTGAGTAATTCGGATTTGAGGACGAACCCGCCGCCGATGACGACCCGGTCACCGGCCTTCAACCCGGCGGTGATAATCACCTTCTCCCCCGTCGATTGACCCAGTGTCACGGGCGTCCGGCGGAACTCGTCCGTGCTCATCTGGACGAAAACGAACGGCCGGTTCTCGTGTCGCAGGACGGCGGCGAGCGGCAACTGGATGACGGGCGTCAGGCTGCCGGTGTCGAACCCGACCTCGATGAACATGCCCGGTTTCAGCACCCCGTCACCGTTCGCCGTGACCGCGGTCAGGGTGAGGGTGCGGGACGCCGTGTCGATCAGGTCGCCGGTGTAGAGGACCGTCGCCGTTCGGTCGGACCGCGTGTCACCCGCGAAGCGGAAATCGATCGACTTCCCGGTCAACCCGCGGACGAGAGGCAGGTCAGCCTCGTAGATGTCCGCCTGCACCCACACCGAGGACAGGTCGGCGACGATGAACAACTGCGTCTGCGGGGCGACCCGCTCGGAACGGACGGCGTGCTTCTCAACAACTGTCCCGGCGAACGGAGCTTTCACCGCCAAGTGTCCGACGGCCGCACCTTCGGCGATCGGG
The DNA here is from genome assembly GCA_038247725.1 of Gemmatales bacterium. Classification (GTDB taxonomy): domain Bacteria; phylum Planctomycetota; class Planctomycetia; order Gemmatales; family Gemmataceae; genus JALHQU01. Next base: position 17,891 of record JBBRUO010000005.1, on the reverse strand, counting down.
TCGAGTTTCTCCACCTCCATTGCGGTCAGTCCGAACAGGAGGAGTTTGGCCTTCGCCACGTCGAACGCCGCCTCCGCGTCCTTCAGTTTCAACTCCGCCTGCCGCACCTGGTTTTTGGCCTGGAACCGCAGTTCCTCGGCCAGCGCGGCGTACGCCGCCGCCGCCGCGTCGGCCTCGGCCTCGGTCCGCCGGAGGCTCGCTTCGGGCACGACACCGGACCCCTGCTGAGTCGCGAGCTGTGCCCGCGTCTGATTCCGTCGGGCGTGCGCTCCGAGCAACTGGTTCCGCCACTCCCCGATCGGCTTGTCGGCCAACCGATTCTCGATGTCGGCGGCAGACGCTCCTCCGGTCAGCAGTGCGAGTAACTCCTCCGCGTTCCGCATGGTGGTCCGCGTTCGCTCCGATAACTCCCGTTCGGCCGCGAGAGCGATCCGCGCCTTGTGGGCGTCGAGTTTGGTTTGTCCCAACTCGCGGCTATCGAGGATCACCAGCACGTCCCCGGCGGCGACGGACTGACCGAGTTTCACCGGCACCTCGCGGATGACGCCTTCAGCCGGCGGACAGACGTGGGCCAACCGGTCGTCGCGGACGGCTAACCGACCCGGCCGCCAGGTGCGGGACACGAGGGGTTCGGCCTTCAGGGTTGCCACCGTGATCCCGGCTGCTGCCTGCTGGTCCGCGGCGAACGGGACGACATCTTCTTCCGACTGGGCTTTCGTTGCCGGGACCTTCTCTTTCTCGGCCTCCGGCGCGAACAGTCGGGTACCGATGACACCGACAGTGGCCCCCGCCGTCACCAGCGCGAGGGCGAGCGCGGCCTTCAGCCACGGTCGAGGCGGCGGCGGGACGGGGGACGACGGGACGGGTGCGTGCGGACCCGCAGGCAGGACGGCAGCCATGGGAGACCCTCGTGTGGAACGGGCGAAACAAGCGGAGGAAACGGAGTGACGGGGTAGGCCGCGAACAAGCGGCGGCAGGGCGGACGTGTCGGCCGGTGTGCTTACAGGCGCAGGACGCCCGTAACGGTGTGAAGGGCGAAGGTCGAAAGCGGCATCGGGCGGAATTGGGAGATGGTCGCCCTGTCCGAGGGCTTCTGCTGGATCACGACGAAGGCGGACGGGGCAGGGTCGATGATTCGGAAGTCGCCGTCGAGTGACGGCATCCCGTGGTCCGCGATCGACTCGACCGACTCACCGTTCGTGACAGTAGTGTCGGGAAGGGATTCGCCGGACAGTTCGACGCCGAGGAGTATCAAGTGGCGGTGCGGGACGCGCGGCCCGTCCGAGGCGTCGTCCGACGGGCGCGGGGCCAGGGGGGGCAACCACGCAGACCCGTGCGTGTGCGGTTGCCAGCCGAGTGCGTGACTGTGCGACACGGACGCGCCGATCCCGACCACCGCCACCCAGAAGGTGAGGAGGCCATTGAGACGGCGTCGGTTCTGTGTCGTGGCAAGAGGCATTGACGTTAAATTACTTCGCGGCGGCCCCGATGGCAAGTCGGAGGGTGCGCCGAATGTCACTGGCACGTTTGGGAGGGACGGGCAATGGGGGTGTTTTCTCCTGGCAGAATGCCCGACGACTGCCTCTTACACAAACCCGCTGGGTCTGTCCCATTCCACGGCGGGCGGGCGGGTCTTAACACCTCCCCTCAACAAGCAATGCCCTTTCACCTGGACATCCTCGACGGGAAAATCTGGATTCAGAACGACGGCACCAACCGACCGATCGCGGTCGAGTTGGAACGCTCCGGGGTGCCGAAGGAGGACATCGTCTTGGGGTTCCACTCCGCCGAAAATCGGACCCACACCGGCTACGGGGTCGGGTGAGTGACCGCGAACCACAGGTACGCCACCGGGGCGGCGAACAGCAGCGAATCGACCACGTCCAGCGCGCCGCCGAAGCCGGGGATGCGGGCCGAAGCATCCTTCATCTGGCCGTCCCGCTTCACCATCGACTCGGCCAAGTCGCCGAGGATGCCGACCACGCTGAACACCGCGCCGAACGCCACCGCCTCCGGCCAACCGTAGCGGAACACCGGGCCGACGGCGTGAATCAGCAGCGCCACCGCGACCGACCCTAGCACCGCTCCGGCGAACCCCTCCCACGTCTTCTTCGGGCTAATCAGTGGCGCGAATGGCGTCTTGCCGAGGAACCGGCCGACGAAGTACGCGCCGATGTCGCCGCACTTCGGCACGAAGATGGCGGCCGTCAGCATCAACCCGGACGTGTCCAGGTCGAGCCAGCGTAGTTTCACGAGGAAGGCGGAGAAGACGCCGAGGTAGGCGAACGTGAACACCGCCGACGCCACCCGACCGGTCGCCGTGCCGTCGGCGGAGTAGCGATACATCTCCACGAGGAAGGCCAAGAGAACCGCCGCCGCGAAGGCGAAGAAGAGGACGTCGAACGACTTCACGGGCAGCCCGCACCACGCCTCCACGAACGGTGTGACGGCGATCCCTAAGCCGCCCACGAGACACACCGCGAGGCGCGGGCGGGTGGGGGCGGGGATGAGGCGGACGAGTTCCAGCGTGCAGACGGTCAGCGCGAATAGCACCAGCCCGCACAGGATCGGGTAATGCGGCGCGAAGCCGGCGTCGGCGAACAGTACACCGAGGGCGGCGGCGGCCATCACCGGCCCGAGGATCAGGCGTTTCCAAAGCATCGGTTCGCCGCGACGTGAGAGGGAGCGGATTTCGACTCTTACACCGCGCCCCGCAGGTTGGTCAAGCCGCCGAAGCGGCGGTCGCGGGCGGCGAAGTCGCGGCAGGCGTCGTGCAAGGTGCCGGCGTCGAAGTCCGGCCAGCACTTCGGCGTCACCCAGAGTTCGGCGTAACTGATCTGCCAGAGCAGATAGTTACTCACCCGCATCTCGCCCGCCGTGCGGATGAGCAGGTCCGGGTCGCGCATCCCGGCGGTGTACAGCGAATCGGAAATCGCCTGATCGTCGATGTCGGCCGGTTGCAACTCGCCGCGCTTCACCCGCTCGGCCAGCGCCCGCACGGCGTCCACGATCTCCGTCCGACTGCCGTAGTTGATGGCGAGGCAGAGCGTCAGCCCGGTGTTGCCGGCGGTGCGGCGGATGCTCTCGTCCATCTCCGCCTGCACGTCGGCCGGGATGCCTTCCTGCCGACCGATGATGCGGAAACGAATGTTCTCGTCGAGCAACAGTTGCCGCTCGTCGAACAGGTACTGTTTCAGGAGGGCCATGAGGAACGCCACTTCCTCGGCCGGCCGCTTCCAGTTCTCGGCACTGAAACAGTACAGCGTGAGTTGGCTGATCCCCAGCCGACAGCACTCCGTCACGGTGGACCGCACCACGTCGGCCCCGCGCAGGTGCCCTTCCACCCGCTCGCCGCCGCGCTCGACGGCCCACCGCCCGTTGCCGTCCATGATGATGGCGACGTGCCGGGGCAGCCGCTCGGGATCGACCCCGACAGACTGGCAGTATTGCTCGGCGTTATGCTTCGGAGGGGGCATGAAGGACTGTCACCGCTGATGCCGGAATGTATGGGCAGGATCACAGGATGAAACCATGGATTCAGAAGATACAATTCTGTCTTCATCCATGCATTTCATCCTGTGATCCTGTCCATACTCTCGTCTTGTCTCGGTGGCTAACTCTGTTCGAGCAGAATCGTCTGCGCGCGGTCGGGGCCGACGGACACCACGCTCACTGGAAGGCCGACCATTTGCTGGATGGCGTCCACGTACCGGCGGGCGGCGACGGGCAGGTCGTCGAACGTCCGACAGCCGGTGATGTCCTCGCTCCAGCCGGGTAGCGTGTCGTACACCGGCTGGCACTTCTCCAACAGGAACGAATCGCTGGGGAAGTAATCGATGCGTTCGCCGTCGAGTTCGTACCCGACGCACAACTTGAGTTCCGGCAACCCGCTCAACACGTCCAGCAGCATGACGGTGATTTCGTCCGCGCCGGCCAGCGCCGCCGTGTACCGCACCGCGACCGAGTCGAACCACCCCGTGCGGCGCGGGCGACCGGTGACCGTGCCGTACTCGCGGCCGATCTTGCGGATGCGCTCGCCAATGCCCTCTGGCCCGTCGTCCAGTTCGGTGGGGAACGGCCCGCGACCGACGCGGGTGGTGTACGCCTTCACAACCCCGATGGTGCGGGTCAAGTGCTTCGTCGGCACGCCGGTGCCGGGCCAGATGCCGGAAGGCAGGCTGCTGCTACTGGTCACATACGGGAAGGTGCCGTGATCCACGTCCAGGAGTGACCCTTGCGCGGCCTCGAAGAGGACGTTCTTGCCGGCCGCGAGGCCGTCGTGCAGCAGCCGCGCGGTGTCCGCGACGTGCGGGCGGATCTTCTCGGCGTAGCCGAGGTACTCGTCGCACAATTTGTCGGGATCGAACAGCTTGATGGTGTCGCCGCACCCGCCACCGAATGCCTCGATCAGCCGGTTCTTCATCGGCACGATCTGCCGCAGCCGTTCGCGGAGGTGCGTCGGGTGCAACAGTTCGCCGACGCGGATGGCGAACCGCCGCCCGACCTTGTCCTGATAGCACGGCCCGATGCCCCGCCCGGTGGTGCCGATCTTCCCCTCGGCGTCCGCCTCGGCCAGACGCTCTTCTTCGATGTGATACGGGAAGATGACGTGGGCGTGGTCGGAGACGACGAGGTTCCCACCGACTTCCACCCCGGCCGTCACCAGTTGGCCGACCTCTTCGAGGAAGCGGGGCGGGTAGACGACGACGCCGTTGCCGATGACCGACGTGAGGTGCGGCTTCAGCACGCCGGTGGGCAGCAGGCTGAGCTTGAAGGTGCGGTCGCCCCACACGACCGTGTGGCCGGCGTTGTTCCCGCCGTTGAACCGCACCACGAACTGCTGGCGGTCGCCGAGCAGGTCCACGATCTTCCCTTTCGCCTCGTCCCCCCATTGGAGACCGACGACACACGTTGCGGGCATGAAGAACCTTCTCGGCGGGAGCGAAAGACGTACCTGTTCAAGACTATTCCCCCCGCCGGGGGAGTCAAGCGGCGGACGGCGTGCAAACCGATTGCAGCACGGATCGCGCAAGAACAATAGGCTTTCACGTGGCGTGGGTGCGAATCGTCTTGATGTGCGTCGGGGCTGCCGTGGCCTATGGGATTGTCCACGACCAGATCACGGTCCGCGTGTGCGCCGAATACTTCACCGTCGGGCATCCGCCGGTGTTCAACACCCAAGACCCGACGTTGTTGGCCCTCGGCTGGGGGGTGTTGGCGACGTGGTGGGCCGGGCTGCTGCTCGGCGTGCCGTTGGCCGCGGCCGCCCGTGCCGGGAGTCGCCCACGACGCTTCGCGAGGTCGCTGGTCCGACCGGTGGTGAAACTCCTCGTGGTGATGGCCGGCTGCGCCGTGATCGCGGGGGTGATCGGGTGGCTTCTGGCGACCGACGGCGTGGTCTTCCTCGTCGGTCCCCTCGCGACGGAACTGCCCCCGGAGCGGCACGTCCCGTTCCTGGCTGACCTGCGGGCACATTCGGCGAGTTACGCCGTCGGATTCCTCGGCGGACTCGTCGTGGTCGCTTCCGTGTGGCGGTCCCGCTCGGGCGTGGGGAACCGGACGCCGACGACGAAGTAGCATTGTCGCTCAATCCCAGAACCCCAACTGCTGTCGGGCGGCAGTGAACGCCTGCCATGCCGCCACGAGTTCGGGCGTGTCGGCACGGGGCGGCCGGGCCAGTTCGGCGCGAACCGCCGTGGCGAACGCGGCCACCGCTCGCAGGTAGTCCCGGTGGCGTTCGGCCAACTCCGACTCGGACGGGATCCGGCCGGCGGCGGCAGTGGCTCGTTCCGCCATCTCGGTGGCGCGTCTGACGAGGCTCTTCGGGTCGAACTTGGGCACGACAAGCCGCGACTTCTGTTCCGCCGCGAACGAGTCCCGCAACGACTCGACTTGCTTCGGCGACAACTTCACCCGGTCGTCCTCGCCCACGGCCTCGCGGATGGCGGCGCGGTCGGCCATCAACTCTTCGCCCACCCGCTGGGCTTGGGCAAGAACTATCCGCAGTTGTTCCCACTTCTTCACCGCCTGCCACCCGTCGGACCACCGCACGGCCGCCAGCAGGATGAGTAGCGCCAGGAGCGACACGAGCGTCACCCCGCCGACCGCCCACAGGCGCGGGCGACGGCGGCCGGAAGCGACCGACCACGCCACCAGCGCCCCGGCCACCCCGCCACCGAAGTGCGCTTCCGCGCTGACCCCCGGCACGAAACTGACGCCCACGTTCAGCATGAGCAGGAATCCCAACCGTTGGAGCCGGTCGCGAGTCAACTCCGGCGGCAGGTGGCGACGGTTGTGAACCATCCACACCACCATCGCGGTGAGCATCCCCCACAACGCCCCGGACGCGCCGGCCATCAGCACATTGGCCCCTTGGTCCGACACCGGGTTCAGCGCGATCGCCGCCATGCCGCCCGCCACCCCGGACACGGCGTAGATCAGGGCGAACCGCCACCGCCCCCACAGCCCCTCGGCGAACGGGCCGAGCATGCCGAGCATGAGCATGTTGCACAGCAGGTGGAACAGGCCGATGTGGACGAAGCAGGACGACGCCAGCCGCCACCAGTCGCCGCGCCACACCGCCACCGCCGTCACCGCACCGGTGTCCATCAGGATGTCCATCGCGCCGGGGTGACGGTCGCCCTTGAGGAACTCCAACCCCACCCCGCCCCGCCACGCGAGAATGCAGCCGACGGCGAACCAGGCCAGGTTGGCGTACAACAGGGTCGGGGCGACGACCGCCGGCGGCGGGTCGAGGACGGCGTTCCGCGCCTCGTCGCCGAGGACCAGTTGGTTCGGCGCGGCGCGAGACTGAGTCGGGGACGGCGGGCGGACGGCCAGCGGGGTCGGCGTGGCGACCGCCTTTTCCCCGTGCGGGCTGAGCCGCAACCCCTGGCCGAGGCCTTTCACCCAGTCGCCCACTTCGACCAGTCCGGCCTGCCGGAGCAGCCACAGCGGGTCGGTCAGCGCGTCGCGGGGGATGCCGTGGGTGTCGGCGTGCCGTTGCGGGTACCAGAGACCCGGCGCGGCGGCGGCGATGCTCCGCAGCAGCGTCTCGGCGTCGGGGGCGGATTCCGGCTCGGCGAATGGCTTCATAGCCTGCATTATGGAAGGTTGTGGGGGGATGGCGAATCCCGAACTCCCGGATGGCACAAGATGTTTCAGGTCAGTTCCGAGGTCGCGGACGGGTTGCGGGCCGGTCGGCCGGTGGTGGCGCTCGAGTCCACGCTCATTGCCCACGGGCTGCCGTACCCGGCCAACCTGGAGACCGCGCTGGAATCCGAGGCCGCCATCCGCGCCGTCGGGGCGATTCCCGCCACCGTGGCCGTGTGGCACGGGGTGCCGACCGTCGGGTTGAGCGAAAAGCAACTGCGCGAGCTGGCGACGGCAACCGGCGTGGCGAAAGCGAGCCGTCGCGATCTCGGCGCGGCCGTGGCGCTGAATCAACTGGCTGCAACGACCGTGTCCGCGACGATGGCTCTGGCGCACAAGGCCGGCATCCCCGTGTTCGCCACCGGCGGGTTGGGCGGCGCGCACCGCCCGCCGGCCCCGGCTGCGGACGTGTCCGCCGACCTGACCGAGTTGGGCCGCACCCCGGTACTCGTCGTCTGTGCGGGGGCGAAGTCCATTTTGGATTTGCCCCGCACGCTGGAAATCCTCGAAACCCTGGGCGTGCCGGTCCTCGGTTTCGGCACCGACACCTTCCCGCAGTTCTACACCCGCGGCGGGACGTTGCCGGTGTCGGCACGAGTTGAAACTCCGGAACAGGCGGCCGCCGCGTTCGCCGCGCACGTCGCCCTCGGCGGGGCCGGGTTGGTGCTGGCGAACCCGCTGCCGGACGCCGACGCCATTCCGCAAGCGGAGTTCGACGCCTGGCTCGCGGAAGCGGAACTCGATGCCGCCTGCGCGCACGTCGGCGGGGCGAAGTTGACGCCGTTCCTGCTGGCACGCATCGCCGAGTTGAGCGACGGCCGCACCCTGACCGCCAACAAGACACTCATCGTGAATAACGCCCGCCTCGCCGCGCGGGTGGCGTTAGCGATGATGTAGGTCTGTCCCGCCGGGACGGACTCGCCCAAGTTGTCCGGTACAACGAACCGGACCTACTCGAAGTGGTGCCTCGACCCATGTCCCAAACCGTCCTGTTCCTCTGCACCGGCAACTATTACCGCAGCCGGTTCGCGGAGGTGGTGTTCAATGCGGCTGCTGGGCGGATGGGGCTGGCGTGGCGGGCCGCGTCGCGCGGGCTGGCCCTCGAATTGGGTACCCGCAACGTCGGCCCGATGGCGAAGGAGGCGTTGGAACTGCTGGCGAAAATGAGCGCCCGCGACCTGATGGCCACCGCCCGGATGCCGGCCGCCGTCGTCACCGCCGACCTTGAAGCGGCCGCGCGGGTGATTGCTTTGGACAAGGCCGAACACGAGCCGTTCCTGGCCGACCGTCACCCCGGCTGGGAAACAAAGGTGGAATACTGGGCCATCGCGGACGTGCCCGGCGTACTGCCGCGAGTCGAGGCCGAGGTGAACGGGTTGATCTCGCGGTTGCTCGGCGGGGCCGGGAACGTGGCGATTTCGGAGAAAGTAGCCCCACCACCACCGCCGAAGAAGCTCGGCACCGCGAAGGTCGGCCGCGAGACGGCGGGGCGGAAGGGGAAAGGCGTCACGACAGTATTCGAGTTGGGCCTGGACGAGGCGGGGCTGAAGGAGTTGGCGACACGGCTGAAGAACCTGTGCGGCACCGGCGGCACGGCGAAGGACGGCCGCATCGAAATCCAGGGCGACCACCGGGACAAGATCATGGCCGAGTTGGAGAAGATCGGCTACAAGGCGAAGCGCGTCGGCGGGTGAACGAGGTAAACCGCTATACCAAACCGTATTCCCCCTTCCGCGTCGAGACCCCGCCGTTGACCGCTCCGCCGTTGCCACCCAAGCCCGCCAAGGAGTGGGCACCCCGCGTGTGGGAGGGGGCCGACTACTTCACCTGGATACGGTTGTTGGCGCGGAACCGGTTCGCCGTGCAACCGCCGTTCTGGTACATCGCCGCCATCGCCTCGTGCGTTACGTTCGGGCAAACGGTGTTGCGGTGGCTGCAACACGGGATGCACGGCGATGCCATCGCCCGCACCCGCATCGCCGAACCGCCGCTGTTCGTCCTGGGGCACTGGCGCACCGGCACCACTCTGCTGCACGAACTGCTGATCCGCGACGAACGGTTCACGTCGCCGACGACTCTCCAGTGCTTCATGCCGTGCAACTTCCTCCTCACCGAAGGGGTGATGAAGAAGTACGGCAACGTGTTCCTGCCGGACCGGCGGCCGATGGACGACATGGGGTTCGGGTGGGACCGCCCGCAAGAGGACGAGTTCGCCCTGGCCCTACTCGGCGCGCCCAGCCCGTATTACGACTTCGCCTTCCCGCACCGCCCGCCGTTGTTCCCCGGTTCGCTGGATTTGTCCGGCCTCACCGCCAGCCAGTTGCGGCAGTGGAAGACCACGTTCGTTCGCTTCCTGAAAGGGGTGACGTACCGCGACCCCCGCCGGCTGGTGCTCAAGTCGCCGCCGCACACGGCCCGCCTGCCGGTGCTGCTGGAACTGTTCCCGGACGCCAAGTTCGTCCACATCCGGCGGAACCCGTACACCCTGTTCGCGTCCACGGTGAAGCTGTGGCGGGCGATGGCCGCGAGCCACGGGTTGCAACGCCCCGACACGTCGCCGGCGCTGGATGAGAAGGTGTTCCGCGACTTCGAGTTGATGCACGCCCGCTACGAGGAGGGAAAGAAGCTCATCCCCGCCGGGCATCTGGTGGAGGTGCGATACGAGGAGTTGATCGCCGACATGCCAGGCGTAGTAGGGCGGGTGTACGACGGGCTTTCATTGGGCGGGTTCGACGCGGTGCGGCCGAAGTTGGAGGCCTACGTCGCGGACCACGCCGGCTACCAGACGAACAAGCACGCCCTGTCGGACGAGCAGCACGCGCGGATCACCGCCCGCTGGGGCGACATCATCCGCGAGCAGGGATACGAAGTGTAGGGTGGGTCACGACTCGGCCCGCTCGCCCGGATCGGCGACGGCGAACGCCAGTTGCTCGAACTGAATCGCCAGATCGACGGTGACTTGCTTCACCCCGGTCGGCAACTTCAGCACCACCGGGGCGAAGTTGAGAATCCCCTTCACCCCGCCCTGCACGAGCAGGTCCGCCACGGTCTGGGCCGGCTCCGACGGCACCGTCAGCACCCCGAGTTCGGCGTTCAACCGACCGACTCCGTCGCGCAGGGCGGTCATCGGTTCGACGGGCAGCCCGTCCACCACACGCCCGATTTTCGTCTCGTCGGTGTCGAACAGCCCGACAATATCGAACCCCTGTTCGGTGAAACCCCTGTGCCGGAGGAGCGCCCGCGCGAGGTTGCCGACGCCGACCAGGACGGCCCGCCACCGCCGGTCGATGCCGAGTTTCCGCTTGATCGCCGTGCGAAGTCCGACGGCGTCGTACCCAATGCCCCGCTGGCCGAGGTGCCCGAGCGCGGCCAAGTCCCGCCGCACTTGCGCGGCGCTGACGCCGACGGCGGCGGACAACTCGACGCTGGAAACGGTGCCGACCGCCCGTGCTCCGGTGCCGAGGGAGCGCAGGTACTGGCTCAGCCTGTGGGCCGCCGCCCGCGACAGTTTCGGGTCCACGGGGGTCAGCCGGCTACGGTCGGCCACGGAACACCTCACCGAGTCCGCCGCGGAGAGGGGCACGGGGATATGCGTCAGCATAAGTCCGGCGGCCCCAACCGGTCAACCCGACCCGCGCGGCGGGTGGAAAGGGGGAAACGAAATCGCCCCGGATCGCGGCGGGAGAGGTGCCGCGATCCGGGGCTTGTTCCGACAGAGACCGCTCACGGGCTGTCCGGGGTGGCCCCGAGGCGGAAGGTCATCCGCTCGCTGGTGACGGCCGTTTCCACCTTGCCCCAGTTGTATTTGAACTGGACCTTACCGGTGGCGATCACCTCGCACGAGCCGGGGACGATCTGGAGTTCGTCGCAGTAGCCGTCGCCGCCGGGGCTTTGGAACTTCACCCGCCCGCTGGCCTTCAACGTGGACCACAGGTCGCCCTTCTCGGTCGGGGCCTGCACGTCGATCTTGTCGGAAGTCACCTTCAGCACCACCTCATCGCCGTCGCGGATTTCGAACCGCGGGTTGCCCTCGCCCATTTGCAACGTCACCTTCAACCGCTTCTGCACCGTCGGCGTGGCGGCGCGGGCTTCAACCGTCCGCACTTCCGGGGTCGGCGACGGCGGTGGCGGGAGAGGCATCGTCGGCGGTGGCGGGGTCGGCACCGGCTTCACTTCCGGTGACTTCGGTGCTGGGGGGCTGCCGAGGAACGGCGGCAAACCGCCAGCCTTCGTGTCCACCGGCATCGGCAGCCAGAGCGATTCCGGGATCGACGGCTTCGCCCCCGGCGCAGCCGGAAGGGCGGGCAGCGGGGTCGCGTCCGGCACGGCGGTCGAACCCGGCACGTTCGGCGACGGCGAGGGCAGACTGGGCAGCGGGAGCGCCGGCAGTTTCTCGTCCTTCAACATCGGAAGGGTCAGTTCGACCGGTTCGCCGAGTTCCGGCTTCGGGGAGACGGTGTTCGGCAACGCGGGCGGGAGCGACGGCAGCGGCGCGGGGGCCGGGGTCGGCTTCACGTCGGCCGGCTTGGGCGGGCTGACCGGAATCGGCGGCGGGATCGCGACACTGCCGGACTTCGGATCGGACTTGTTCTCGGCCACCGTCGGCAGTTGGCGGGGGTTGCCGTGACCGGCCGTGTGGCAGGCCGGTTCCGCCAGCGCCGCCAGCCCGCAGACGGACAGGCCGAACACTCCGGCGAGGAGCTTCCAGCGGGACAAGGTCATGGGTTTCGTCTCCCGATGCGGGTGGGGGATGCGGACGGGGAAGTCCGCTCGTCGGCAAGGGTATACCGTGACGAAACCGCCCTGTCTGCGCCACTTCGCGGGGCATTACGGACTAGTTCGCTGGTCACGAAGGTTGTGTTCGGCAAGGGAGTCCGCACTCGGTGAGTGCGGACTCCCTCAAGGGCCGACCCGCACTCGGTGAGTGCGGACTACCTTAACGATCAGGTGGACCGGCTCGCATACCCCTCGGATACGTCCCATGCTCGACCTGGAACTCCTGCCGTTTACCGACCCGACGAACCCCTTTCACCTGTTGCACATGGAGATGGCATTGGATGAAGCCGCCGTCGCCGCCGCCGAGGACGAGGTGCCGGTCGGGGCGGTCATCGTGTCGCTGGACCGCCAGGAAGTGATCGCCCGCGCGCACAACCAACGGGAGCAACTGCAAGACCCGACCGCGCACGCGGAGATCGTCGCCGTCACCCAGGCGGCGGCGGCACTGAAATCGTGGCGGTTGGAGAACTGCATCCTGTACGTCACCCTGGAGCCGTGCCCGATGTGCGCCGGGGCCATCGTGCAGGCGCGACTGCCGGTCGTCGTTTATGGCTGTACCGACCCGAAGGCCGGCGCGTGCCACACCCTGTACCAGATCACAAGCGACCCCCGGTTGAACCACCGCTGTCAGGTCGTCGGCGGGGTCTACGCCGACCGGTGCGCGGCACTCTTGAGCGGGTTCTTCGCCAAAAAGCGGGCGCTCGGCAAGAAGTGACCCGTCGAGCGGCCGGCACAACCGGTTCGTTCGCCCCCTTCGGCCCGACGCGGCGGCGTGGTTCCCGGCTTCCCACTCACGGCGAACGGCTCGGCGTGTTAAACTGGTACTAGCTCGTTTGACCCCCTCGCGGAGAAGCACCGATGCGGAACATCTTGACTCTCTTGGCGGTGGCGGCGGCGGCACCAGCCGCGGTCGCGCAACTGCCCGCCCGCCAAGCGGCCCCCATCGACCGCGACGCGCTCGACCGATTGAACCTGCGCGCCGACTGGAACGCTTACATCCCGGTCGCCGGGCAACGCGACGGGCTGGTGCACGTTCAGCCGGTGGACGACCAACAGATCTACGTGCAGACGAAAGCCGGGCTGCTGGTCGCCGTGGACGCCCGCACCGGTCGCCAGCAGTGGTCGCACCAGTTCGCCAACTCCTACGCCGGTTCGTACCCGGTGGCGGTGAACGTCAAGTACTGCTTCGCCGTCAACCTCGGCAAGGTGTACTGTTTCAATCGGTACACCGGGTCGCTGATGTTGGAACAGGACCTCCGCGAGGCGTTCCCGCACCGGGAGGAGACGCCGGTGTCGGGGCCGGTCGCCGACAACCGCAACGTGTACCTGCAGATGGCGAGCGGGTGGCTCATCAGCTATTTGCTCCCGCCGCAACTGGAGTACAGACCGGAAGTGCAAGGGGTGGACGCGAAGGCGCGACCGCTCGGCCAGACGAACGTCGCGGATCAGGTGGCCAAAGACTACGCCACCTACCGCAACCTGCCGGCCACGACGGCGGGGAGCAACGACTACCGCGTGCGGTACGTCGAGCCGGATCGCAACGCCGGCACCAACCGCGACCAGGCGACGCCGTCCATCTCCGCCCTTCACAGCGTGGTGCCGCCCTACGAGTTGAACCGCCGCGAAGCGGTGCCGTCGCTGGCCGCCATGCCGGGTTCGATCCTGCCGCCATACACACTGGTACCGGAACACCTGAAGTACAACCAGCCGACGCCGTCGATCAACTCGCAGTCGGCGCTGTATCGCCTGGACGAAGACAGCAGCCTGCGGGCGGTGGGCGACAAACTGAAGCGGGAGTGGCGGTACGTGACGCCGCAGCGGTCCACCTCGCAACCGGTGTTGGTGGACAACTCGGCCGACCCGTCCGCGTCGCGGGTGTGGGTGAGTACGGTGGGGTCGCCGATCGTGGCGCTGAACAAAGTCGGCGGCAGCGAGGAGGTGGTCGGGAAACTCCCCGGCGTCCCACTGTCCCCGCTCGTCGGGCCGTATGCGTACACCCCGACCGACCTGCTCGGGTTCGTCTCGCTGGACACCGGCATCGTCCTGGCCATCGACCTGACCGGCGGGTTCCGCTCGCCCGACCGCAAATCGACCCCGGTGGTGTACGAGTGGAAGTCGCCCGTCGGCGGGCAAATGGATCACCCCCCGATCGCCGGGCCGGACGCGGTGTACGTGTCCGGAACCCGCAACGGGTGTGCGAAGCTGGACGCCAAGACGGGCGAGTTGCGGTGGCGAACCGACCGCAAGATCGACCAAGTGTTGGCGGTGAACCGCGACTACATGTACGCCCGCGACGGCCGCGGGACGTTGACGGTGTTCGCCCTGAACGGTCGCCCCGACCCGCGCACCGAATACCTCCGCCCGTCCACCAGCCTGAGCCTGCCCGAGTTCACCGTCGGCGTGTCGAACACTCAGACCGACCGCATCCTGCTCGGCGGTGACAACGGCCTGCTCGTGTGCCTCCGGGACGCCTCCGCCAAGTACGCCAAACCGACCCGCATGGCCCCGCCCGCGACCCTCCCTCCGCCGAAGAAGGCGGCTCCGATGCCGGTGGATCCGGGGATGGGGGAGTAGCCGACGACCCGCCACGCGCGATCCCCGGAGGTAGGCCGTGCGCCCCGCCATTCTCGTCGCGTGGGCCGTTCTGCTCGGCGGCCCGCTGCTGACACCGGTGGTTCTCCTCGCCGCGAACCCCGGCGGGTGGGGCGTGTGGCGGGAGGCCGACCGGCTGGCGGAACTGGCCGCGAACACCGCCGCGCTTTGCACCGGCACGGTGCTGGTGGCCGTCCCCGTCGGCTGGTTCCTCGGCCTGTGGGCCGGTCGATTCGGCGGCACGGCGGCGCGGCTCGGGTTGCTGTTCGCCGCCTTCGTGCCGCTGCCGGTGTACGCGCTGGCGTGGCAAACGGTTCTCGGCGGCTGGCTCCCGGCGGTCCGGCTCTCGCCCGGCGATGTCGCGTGGCGGCCGTGGGCGGTGGGGCTACTCCCCGCGATCTGGGTTCACGCCACGGCGGCGGTGCCGTGGGTGGCGTGGGCCGTCGCGGCGGCGGTCCGCCGAACCGACGCCGAACTGGAAGACGAAGCACTTCAAACCGGTGGCGTGCCCAGCCTGATTCGTCGAGTGCTGTACCCCCGCTCCCTGACGGCGGCGGTGCTGGCCGGCGCGTGGGTGGCCGCCCAACCGCTCACCGAGATCACCGTCTCCGACATGATGATGGTGCGGTCGGCGGCGGAAGAAGTGTACACCGAGATGGTGGTGGACCGGGGCGGGTTGGCCGGCGCGGTGGCGACGGCGGTGCCGGTGTGGCTCGCGTCGGCGGCGGCCGGCCTGATTCTCGGTCGTCGGTTCGCGCGGTTCGATTTCACGTCGCCTGGCACAACTCCAGTTCGAAGCCTTTCTCTTCCCCAGTCGGCCGCGTGGTCGCTCCGGGTCGTCGTGACCGGCCTCATGACACTCTTCGCCGTGGTGCCACTTCTCGCGCTCGTCTGGAAGGCGGCCGGCGGTGGGACCGGGCGGGCCCCGGAGTGGTCCTTTCTCTTCGGCGAACTGGGGAAAGTGTGGAGTTCCGAACGCGGGCTGATCGCCCGGAGCGCGGCGGCGGCGGCGGCCGTCGGGCTGCTCACCGCGTTCCTGGCCTGGGTCAGTTGCTGGGCGGCGCGGCGATCCGCCGGGTTCCGCGCGGCGTTGTTTTCGCTCTGCGTGCTGTTGCTGCTCGCGCCGGGGCCCGTAATCGGCCTCGGGCTGAAACAGTTCATCGCGGTGCTCATGGATGTCGAGGATTTCGTCTGGCCGCGCGGCCCGGTGTGGTCGCTCCTGTACTACCAGCCGACGCCGCTGCCCGCCGGGTGGGCGGCACTGTTAAGGTTCTTCCCGGTCGCGTGCGTGGTCGTGTGGCCGGCGGTGCGGGCGATCCCGGACGAGCTACTCGACGCCGCGCGGCTGGACGGGTGGGGCTTCGCCAGAACCTGGAACCGCCTCGTCGCGCCGCTGACCACACCCGCGTTCCTGACCGCCGCCGTGGCCGTCGCCGCGCTAGCGCTGGGTGAGGTGAGTGCCGGGAAGTTGGTGAATCCCCCCGGCCACCGCGTCTACATCCTGTGGCTGTTCGACCAGATGCACTACGGCAGCGAGTCGATGCTGGCGGCGATGGCGCTGACGCAAGTGGCCCTGACCGCCGGCGCGGTGACGATCCTCGCCTCTCTCACTTCCGGATCGGCGAGAACCGCTCGATGACCTGGTTGTGCCGGACGTTGTCGGCGATCAGCACGAGCAAGTCGGTGAACGAGTCGCACGTCACCTCGAACAGGCAGAGCGACATCTCGTCGGTGGTGCCCTCGCCGTACTTCATCCGCCGCGGCGGGCTGTGCGGGTTGGCCGGGTTCGCGCCCGAGTTGTCGTGCCGGGATGTCATCTTGATGACTGTCCCCTTCGGCAGCGTGAACGGCTTGCGATAGACGTAGTAGTCCTGCCAGTTGAAGTCCCAGTCGTCCACCTTCGCCAGCGGCACCGTCTTCCCGCCGGGCAACTCGGCCCACACGGTCATCTCCTTGCCGAGTAGGTGCATGTGCGGGGCGGTGCCGATTACGGTCACGGCCACCGGCAACCGGTACTCGGCCTTCAGGCGGAAGTCCTTCTCACCGGCCGGCATGTCGATCGTCCAGTTCTCGACGCCGAGTCCGGCGATCACCCGCGTCACCGGCTTGCGGCTGAAATAGATGGCCACTTCGGACTGGTCCGTCTCTTCTTTCCCGCTGGGGTGGTAATGCACCTGCAACACCATGTCCGACCCCTTCGCCAGGAACCGGCCGACGCCGTCCGGGACGAACCGGGGGACGACGCCGGGTGCCCACCCGCCGAGGCCGCCAGTGGGGAAGAAGCCGAACCCGCCGTTCTCGGCGTCGTAGCCGGGGCCGGGTTCGCCCGCGTCCAGCTTGCGGGCGGTGCCGGTGGTGTCCAGCAGCACCAGGGCGTGGTGAACCACCTTGCGGTTACCCGGCCGGAACTCGATGGCCCCGACCATGACGTCGTCCGTTACGTCGGGCATGGGGATGACGAAGTTCCGCAACACGTCCTTCCCGCCCGCCGGGATGGTGAACGGCGCGGTCAGCTTCACCACCAGGTCCGGCTTGCCCAGGTGCCAGCCGGAGGCGAACGTCGGCGTCGGCGGCAGGTCCGCCTTGTCGCCCTCCGGCGCGCCGGCATCGGCCCAGGCGTTCAGCGTGGCGATCTCCGCGGCGGTGAGCAGCCGCTCGTCGGCGAAGCGGCCGTGGCCGGGCACCAGCTTCCACGGCGGCATCGTCTTGTCCGACGTGACCAGCGCGATCTGCTTCGCCCGCTTCTTGGCGTCGGCGTAGTCCAGCAGCGGGAACGGCGCGACCTCGCCGGGGCGGTGGCAGGTCGTGCAGTTGGCGAACAGGATCGGCGCGACGTGCCGGTTGTAGGTGACGTTCGCCGGGGCCTTTCCGAGGTCCGGTATGTTGTCCTCGAAGACGCAACCGACCGGTTCGGTCCTTGCGGCCGCCGGGGCCTTCCCGCTCCGCACGGCGGCGATGGCGTCCTTGAGGTCGTGGCTGTCCACCCGTGCTCGGGGCTTGCCCGGCTTCTCGTACCAGTCGTCAATCCGGCCGCGGTATCGCACCGCCAGTTCCGAGTTCAAGACGAACGCTTCCGGGACGTGGGTCGGTTTGAACCGTGCGGCCAACTCGCCGATCGCGTCGAACAGCAACGGGAACGGCAGTTCGTAGTCCTTGGCGAACTCGGCCGCGTCCTTCCGCGCGTGGGAGGCACCGGAGACGACGCCATAAAACTCGACCCCCGCGCCGCGCCCGGCGAAGAGCGCCTTCAACGTCGGCGAATACCGCTGGCAAAGCGGACACTCCGGCCCCAGGAAGACCAGGACGACGGCCTTCGTGTCCGGCTGTTCGCCGATACGGTGGGCGGTGCCGGTGGTGTCCAGCAGCAACGG